>NZ_JBBPHM010000015.1:0-83298 GCF_038039755.1 Myroides sp. C1519 | reverse complement strand
CATCGCTAAAAAATTGCTACGAAAAAATAAGTCTATATAATTTTCATATCTGAACGACTGATCAGAAAAAAACAAAATATTCAAATTATGGAGCATCGCAAAAATAATGCTTCAAAAAAAATACTCTATGTAATTTTCATATCTGACCAGATCTATTAAACAAACTTAAATATCGAAAATATCTCCTCTATCTAAAATAGAAAATGTTCGTCGTGGAACATTACAAACAACGCTTACTTCAATCAAAAAACAACATTTAAAAAATTTGAGTTATCAACGTTATTAACATCATTATATATTAATAAAAGAAAATTTAAAATTTAAAAAAAATCTTTCTCTATTATATTGTCTGTTAATATGTACAATAACTTTTCTCAATAAATTCTTTAATTTCAATTATTAATACTTATCAACATCTTATCATTTTGTAACTACTTAGAAATAAATAGTCTAAATAGGTTATCAACAATCACTTTTTTCGTTATCAACAGTGTTTTTTCGATAAGTGAGGGTGTGTAAAACTATTGATAACCCTATTTTTTAGTATTGATATGTCAACAATAGAATTTAGAAAATAAATTTGGAAATGTGGTTATCAACATTGTATTGTAAATTATCTTGAATATGCAAAAAATAGTTATTGAATTCTTTCCATAGTTATCAACAGAATCGGTGAATTATTATCTACTTGAATTACAGTATTTTAACTTTCTTTATTAACAATGGGCTCTATTGTTGTTATGATATTGATTATCAATTGAATATGATTTTATAGTTAGCAGCCTTTTATTTTTCAAGTTTCTGTAAATTGATTCTTTTGTGATTAGCATTAGGAATTTTGGTTTAGCGCATTCTTAGGTGCTTATTAAAAGGACGCTTTGTAGTTGTCATATTTTATTTTTACAATAGTTAGATAGTATATATAGTAGTTATCTTAATAATACTGAATACGATTCTATGGTATTAAATCACTTTTTTACCTGTAGTGTTTCGTACGATAAAATCTATGTAAAATAAAGATTGTCATAACTTATTGAAATACAGTGATTAAGGTAGATGTTTTGTTATTAAATATTTTGTTGACTTAAATGTGGTTTTATAATTTAATTACATTGAATTACAATAGATTAACTCATAACAAAAAGTTATAACCATTGATATATAGTATTTTATAAATAACTAACGATTATTTTGACTCCTATATATAGAGTATTTTTTCTGTGAGCTTGTTATTGCGTGAATAGTTTTATTAGGCTAATTATTAAGTGTTATTTAGTACTTAAAGTAAGTTTGTCAGTAAGTATGTAATTGAAGGAGGCACTTTTATTACTAAAACATATAAGGAAAAATATAGTTAGTATTATCTTTGTAAAAAATTTTATTACAAAATGGCTAATCAAGTTCGCGTGCGTTTTGCACCAAGTCCTACAGGACCATTACATATTGGTGGAGTAAGAACAGCATTGTTTAATTATTTATTTGCTAAAAAAAACAATGGAGTTTTTTATATCAGAATTGAGGATACAGATCAAAATAGATTTGTTCCAGGAGCTGAAGCATATATCCTTGAAGCATTAGAATGGCTTGGGATTTCTCCAGATGAAACTATAGGGAAAAATGAAAAATTTGGACCATATAGACAAAGTGAGCGTAAAGAATTATATGAACAATATGCAAACCAATTAATTGCTAATGGATGGGCATACTATGCGTTTGATTCAGCAGAAGATTTAGATGCTTTACGTAAACAAGCAGAAAGTGAAGGAAAGACTTTTATCTATAATCATAGTAATCGTGAGCAATTAAAAACTTCTTTAAACTTAAGTAAAGAAGAAGTAGATAGTTTAATAGCAAATGGAGAACCTTTTGTTATTCGTTTTAAAACTCCTGTTGGTGAGACTTTAGAATTAAACGATTTAATCCGTGGGGATATCAAGTTTGAAACGAGTTTATTAGATGACAAAGTTTTATATAAAAGCGATGGAATGCCTACATATCACTTAGCAAATATTGTGGATGACCATTTAATGGAAACATCTCATGTTATTCGCGGTGAAGAATGGTTACCTTCTCTTCCACTTCACGAGTTATTATACAAAGCGTTTGGTTGGGAAGCTCCTAAATTTGCGCACTTACCATTGATTTTAAAACCAGTTGGTAATGGTAAATTGTCTAAACGTGATGGTGATAAATTAGGCTTCCCTGTATTCCCTCTTGATTGGGTTGATCCTGTGTCAGGAGAAAAATCATCTGGGTATAGAGAAAAAGGTTTTTATCCAGAAACGGTTATCAACTTCCTTGCTTTATTAGGATGGAATGATGGAACTGACCAAGAGATTTTTTCTTTAGCTGAATTAGTTGAGAAATTCGACTTAAATAGAGTTCATAAAGCAGGAGCAAAATTTGATCCTGAAAAGAATAAATGGTTTAACCAACACTATTTAAAATTACAAGAGAATACTGATTTAGCTGATGCTTATTCAGTAATTTTGACTGAAAAAGGAATTCAGGCTGAGAAAGAATATGTAACTAAAGTAGTTTCTATGATTAAAGAGCGTGCTACTTTTGTTACTGATTTTTATGAGTTAAGTGATTTCTTCTTCGTTGCTCCAACAGAATACGATGCTAAAGCATTGAAAAACTGGAAAGAAGATACTTCATCAATAATGATGAATGTAGCAGAAGTAATAGAGGAAATTAATGATTTTGATGCCAAGTCAATCGAAACAGAAGTTAAAGATTGGATTACAAAGCAAGAAATTGGAATGGGGAAAGTTATGCAACCATTGCGATTGAGTCTTGTAGGGGCTGTTAAAGGACCGGATCTTTTTGAAATTATTGAAATGATTGGTAAAGCAGAGACTATCAAACGAATTCAAACAGCAGTACAGAAAAATGCTTAATATATAAGGTCTGAGTTTTACTCAGACCTTTTTTTGTACTTTTAAAATACAATCTTCAAAGAATATCTCATTTTGGAATTATAATTGTTGAGGAATAAATTAGTAATTTTATTCAAAAGTTAATTATAAAGAAATGAGACGATTAAGTGTACTGCTATTAATAGGTGTTTTTTCACTATTTTATTCATGCTCTAATGATGATAATAGCACAGGAGGAAAAATTGAAAAGGAATGGATTGCTTTTGTTCAAAAGCATTTAATTGGAGATTGGACTCCTAAATCAATTGAGGTAAAACCTTTAGTTGGTGCACCTGTTTTTTCTACTCCCTATCCTAATCAACCAAATTGTAAATCGGATATTCTGCGTTTTGAAAAGAACTTTACAGGTACTTTTAATCAAAACAGTTCAGATTGTCAACTTAAAATAAATAAGTTTAAGTGGAATCATCGCTTAGGAGAATTAATCTTTACTTTAGAAAATGGTTTAGAAGTAAAGGCCGTTTTATTAAAAAAATCAGCTAATAATCTTGTTTTTGCAATTCCTGTAACTGAGATTATGCCTGTAGTTGAAAAGCTATATCCTCAGATAGTAAATGTAGATCCTGTTACATTAAAGTTATTACATTTAAAAATAAGCTTAGAAAAATAATTAATAACAAGATTATTATTTTTTTCTGTTCTTAGAAAAGTGTATTTTAACAAAAATATTTTAAAAATATACTTATGACTCCAACTTTAATTATTGTTGTTGTAGCTGTTGCCATTTTGTTTTTAGGTTTCTTTACCGTAAAACAGCAATCAGCTGTGATTATTGAGCGTTTTGGTAAATTTAATAGCATTAGACATTCAGGACTACAATTAAAAATTCCTTTAGTAGATAGAATTTCTGGTGTTGTTAATTTAAGAATACAACAGTTAGATGTATTGATTGAAACTAAGACAAAGGATAACGTATTTGTCAAATTAAAGGTTTCTGTACAATTTAAAGTAATTCCTGATCGAGTATATGATGCTTTTTATAAGCTTGAATACCCACATGATCAAATTACATCTTATGTTTTTGACGTTGTTCGTGCAGAAGTTCCTAAATTAATTTTAGATGACGTTTTTGAAAGAAAAGACAATATTGCGGTCGCAGTTAAAGCTGAATTAAATGAAGCTATGACAACGTACGGATATGATATTATTAATACTTTAATAACTGATATTGATCCAGATATTCAAGTTAAAAATGCAATGAACCGTATTAATGCTGCAGATAGAGAAAAAGTTGCTGCAGAATATGAAGCAGAAGCGAGTAGAATTAGAATTGTAGCAAAAGCGAAAGCGGAAGCAGAATCTAAACGACTACAAGGTCAAGGTATTGCTGATCAAAGAAGAGAGATTGCTCAAGGACTTGTTGAAAGTGTTGATATTTTAAACAAAGTTGGTATCAATTCACAAGAAGCTTCAGCACTTATTGTAGTAACTCAACACTATGATACTCTACAATCAGTAGGTTCAGATTCTAAATCGAATTTAATCTTACTACCGAATGCTCCAACAGTTGCAACAGATATGCTTAATACTATGGTTGCTTCTTTTGCTGCAAGCAGTAAAATAAATGAAATGACAGGCTCAAACGTAAAAACAAGCGATTTAAGCAATAAAAATTACGAATCAAAGGATTTGTCTAATGAAATGGATTACGATGAAATAGACTAATCTAAAACCAATAAAAAAAGCTCTCAAATACTATTTGAGAGCTTTTTTGTTTTATATTTTATTTTCTCTTTCTGTTGAAAAAGAATTTTAATGCTGCAGTAATAAGGAAAGCTTGAATATTTCCAGAACTTTTAATATAGCTTGCTACAGAACCAAAAGTATTTCTAACTAATCTATCCGGAGTTAATTCATCTTTAATATTGTCAACAGATTGAAACACCTTTTGGTAATGTAAATTTCTCTTGACACGCAAAATGCGTAAGTCTTGATTTATTTCCTCAAAAGAAGTATATGCTTTTCTCATTAGACAATGATTTAATCGTTAAATATTATTTCCGACAATTTTTTAATTAGAGGTTTTTCTACCAATTGTTTTCTAAATAAATAGGCAAGCAATGTAATTAATAAGTACACTACTCCAACAATTAAAAAACCAATTGGTCTGCTATCTAAGCATTCCCCAATAGCAAAAGCAGCAGACAAGGAGAAGAATAATACTGCGATCATTATAAATAGGCCTACTAAAAGTAAGGTCATAAAAATGCTCCCCGCTTTTGCAGTTACCTTAAATCCCCATAGGCGATAATAGTTCATACTTGAGCGTAAAAACTCTTCAGAATCAACTTTTATATCATCTATATTATCTTTTATTTCCTCGAATGCCATTATAATTAAATAAGATTATTTTTTTGCGTTTTCTACAGCTTCATTAGCTTGTGTTTTCAATTCAGCTAACTTCTTTTCTAAAGTTGAAATAACTTCGTCTCTTTTCTTTCCTGTAGTCGACATAAAGCCTTCTAATCCTTCTTCAAGATCATGTTTTTTCTTAGAAACTGTATCGCGAACTTGTTTTTTTAATTCATCAATTTTATCATTTAAATCGTCTTTAGAATCATCAAATGTTTTTTTGATTTTTTTACGTGTTTTTTTTCCTTCTGCTGGAGCGAATAAAATTCCTAAACCTGCTCCTACTACTGCACCTGCAAGTAGCGCTACTACTGTATTACCTAAACGATCTGACATAACAATTATTTTTTATATGATTAATACTATAAATTTATAAAAAAAAGACGCTTTAACTGTTAATATTAAGTTAAAGCGTCTTGCTTATTTATCTTTAAGTACTAAAAATTACTTCTGTTCTATCTTGTTCCAAGTATCTCTCAAACCTACTGTTTTATTGAAAACTAAGGCATTTTCTTTACTTTCTTTATCTACACAGAAATAACCAAGTCTTTGGAATTGGAATTTATCACCATCTTTCGCTGTGCTTAAGCTTGGCTCTAAATAACCTTTTACTATTTCTAAAGAATTTGGATTTACAAAGTCTAAGAAATCTACATCTTTATTCCCATCAGGATTTTCATCCGTAAATAAACGATCATAGATTCTAACCTCTGCTTCTATTGCATGTGGTACAGATACCCAGTGAATAGTTCCTTTTACTTTTCTTTTACTTGCTTCTGTTCCACTTCCACTTCTACTCTCTGGATCGTATGTTGCATGAATTTCTAAGATGTTTCCTTCTTCGTCTTTCACTACACTTTCTCCTTTGATGATATAAGCATTTTTCAAGCGAACTTCCTTACCAAGAGTTAATCTAAAGAATTTGCTATTTGCTTCTTCTTTGAAATCTTCTCTTTCGATGTAAATTTCTCTTGAGAAAGGAACTTTTCTATAAGTCATCACTTCCTCTTCTGGGTTATTTTCAGCTTCTAACCATTCTTCTTGTCCTTCAGTATAGTTAGTAATTACTAATTTAACAGGATCAAGAACAGCCATTACACGTGGTGCAATTTTATTCAAATCTTCTCTAACACAGAATTCTAATAAAGAAACATCGATTAAGTTATCACGCTTAGCAATTCCGATTGTATCAGCATAATTTCTAATTGAAATAGGAGTATAACCTCTTCTTCTCAATCCAGAAATTGTTGACATACGTGGATCATCCCATCCTGTTACGTGTCCTTCTGCTACAAGTCTTGCTAATTTACGTTTACTAACTACCGTGTGCGATAAGTTTCTACGAGCAAATTCTCTCTGTTTAGGTCTAATATTCTCAGGAACTACTACTTGATCTAAGAACCAGTCGTAAAGCTCTCTATGAGGCAAGAATTCTAACGTACAGAAAGAATGTGAGATACTTTCAATGTAGTCACTCTCTCCGTGTGCCCAGTCATACATTGGGTAAATACACCAATCATTTTGAGTACGGTGATGTGATTTCTTGATGATTCTATACATAATAGGATCACGCATCAACATATTTTTATGAGCCATATCAATTTTAGCTCTTAAAATGTGCTCTCCTTCTTCGAATTCACCATTTTTCATTCTTTCGAATAAATCAAGGTTTTCTTCTACAGAACGATTTCTATATGGACTATCTACACCTGCTGTAGTTGGAGTACCTTTTTGTTGCGCCATTACTTCAGAAGTTTGGCTATCAACATAGGCTTTTCCGTCCTTAATCATTTGTATAGTCCAATCATATAACTGTTGGAAATAATCTGATGCATATACTTCATTTGCCCATTCAAATCCAAGCCATTCTACGTCATGTTTGATTGCGTCAACAAATTCCTGTTCTTCTTTTGAAGGGTTAGTATCGTCAAAACGCAAGTTTACTGGCGCATTGTACTTTAACCCTAATCCAAAGTTTAAACAAATAGAACTCGCGTGTCCAATGTGTAAGTACCCATTAGGTTCTGGCGGAAAACGGAAATGAAGTTTTTCTGTTGGCAAACCATTTTTAAGATCTTCTTCAATGATCTGCTCAATAAAGTTTAATGATTTCTCTTTTGTTGACATGGAAATATTTATTATAACTACAAAGGTATCAAAAAAGTAGTCAATTCTTGAGTCTTTTAGCGTATTATAAATATAAAACAGTCAAATTATTTGTACTTTTAGCGTTCTTAAAACAGAAAGAATTAATTATGGGAATTATTAAATTAAATAATATTAGAACTTTTTCTTTTCACGGATGTATGGATGAAGAGGCTAAAATTGGTTCTGACTATCGCATAGATGTTGTTGCTAAAGGTGATTTTACTAAAGCAGCGGCAACAGATGAATTAGAATATGCAATTGATTATGTTCATTTAAACAAGATTGTGAAAGAAGAAATGGACAAGAGAGCTAAATTGTTAGAAACGGTTTGTCAAAGAATAATAGACAGAGTGTTTGTTGAAATTAGAATGGTGAATGAAGTTAAGGTCTCTGTATCTAAAATTAACCCGCCAATTGGTGGAGATGTAGAATACGTAACTGTTGAAATGCAGGGAGTTAGATAATAAATGTTTTTTTAGGTGCAAAAAAACACTAAATAGATTTTTAAATCTAAAAATAATTAGTAAGTTTGCAATCCAAATAAAGGACATGGCTTCGTGTCCGAGTGGCTAGGAAGCGGTCTGCAAAACCGTCTACAGCGGTTCGAATCCGCTCGAAGCCTCAATAAAAAGGATAGCTATTTAGCTATCCTTTTTTTATACCCATAAAAAAACGGCTAAGTAATTTTAAATTACTTAGCCGTTTTTAGTTTATATTGAATTGAACTTATTCAGTCTGTTCTAAGGCCTTTATAGGGATGTTTAAGCTATTATTTTCAGATTTAGGTAAAATACCTTTAATCATAATTACTAAACCGAAAACAATCAAGATTATACTACTAATCTTTTTCACTTTTAAAATATTCTCTGGAGTAAGTTTCTTTCTCAATTGCTTAGCCAGCGTAATTTTAAACAAATCGGTAATGAAGTAAGCAGTAATTGTAAAACCAAAGAAAGTAAACATTCTTCCTGTATCCATATCCATATTTGGACCTAATGTAATGATAATAGCTAACCAAAAACCTAAAACCCCTACATTGATAAAGTTAAGTAAGAATCCTTTTGCAAAAAGATTCAAATAATCTCTTCTAAGATTAGGAGGTGCAATTTGTAAAGTATCTACTTGCACTTTTTTAAGCCTTACGAAGGAAATGATTCCGTAAGTAAGCATAATAATTCCTCCAAAAATAAATAAAGCAGGATCATCTTTGATTGCGTTGATTAAGCGAAAACTACTAAAAAAAGCAACAGCAAAAAACAGAGCATCTGCTAAGATTACTCCTGTATCAAATGCTATAGCAGCTTTGAACCCTCTCGTTATACTTGTTTCAATAAGAATAAAAAAAACAGGGCCAATCATAAAGCTCAAGAAAAAACCAAGCGATATTCCTGTAATTAAGTCGTCTATCATTGTCATTAATTAAAAAATGCCAATTATACAATTGGCATTTGAATATATCTTTTGCAAGATACGGCTTTTTGACTTAAAAGTTAAATTATTCGTTCGTTACTTTTTTAACAGTTCCCCCTAAAACATTCTTTTCAGTTACGTTTTTTGGATTACCATAAATAGTAATGCTCCCTCCTGCTCTGGTTTTTGCATCCACTAATTCAGAAGCATACACATCTGCTTGTCCTCCTGCATTAACTGTTACAGTTGTCTGGTTAGTTAGAAGCTTTTTGTTTTTGATTTCTGCTCCAGAATTTGAAACAATATCTTGAACAGCTGCTTTACCAGATAATTTTACTACAGAACCAGAACCTGCTTTTACATCTACTCTTTCTGTGTCAATCTCTGCTACAATTGTAGCACCATTTTTTGCAGTTACATCTAATTTTGTAGCTTTAATCGGAGCAGTCGTTTTAATCGAAGCTCCTTCATCAGCTAAAATCTCTGTTAAGTTTTTATAGAAAAGAGTTACTTTAATCCCCTCCCCTTGTAAAGACTTTACAAAGTTCATTTTGATTTTTAAATTACCGTTCTTGTTTACAACATTTACATTGTCTGCATTCGTACCTTCAATTTCAATTTTTTGAGTATCTGAAGGAACCAAAGTAAGTTGAATCTGATCAAATACTCCCATTGTATTAAAATCACCTAAAACACTGCTCTTTTGAGCAAAAATGAAAGGTGAAACAATAAGAGCAAGTAATAATGCTAACTTTTTCATAATTAAGAATTTTTTCTAATGTAGTTAAAATCAAGTTGTTTTTTGACTAAATCTGCATTTTTAACAGTAACTATAACTTCATCTCCAAGCTGTAACATTGTTTTGTTAGCCTGACCGATTAAAGCATATTGTTTTTCTTCAAATACGTAGTAATCATCTTTTATCTCGCGAATACGAACCATTCCTTCACATTTGTTTTCAACGATTTCTACATAAATACCCCATTCAGTAACACCTGAAATAACTCCCAAGAACTCCTGTCCTTTTTGGTCTTCCATATATTTTACTTGCATGTATTTAATACTATCTCTTTCTGCATTGGCAGCAAGACTTTCTCTTGAAGAACAGTGATTACATTTTTTCTCAAAATCATCAACGCTTACAGATGCACCTTTATCTAAATAATGTTGTAATAAACGGTGAGCCATAACGTCTGGATAACGACGAATTGGCGATGTAAAGTGAGAATAATAGTCAAAAGCTAATCCGTAGTGTCCAATATTATTAGTAGAGTAACTTGCTTTACTCATACATCTAATAGTTAAAGTATCTACTAAGTTTTGCTCTTTTTTACCATGTACATCTTTCAATAATTTGTTCAATGACTTTGATATACTTGCTTTCGTATTAAAGTTGATTTTATGTCCAAATCGTGCAATAACAGATTGTAAACCAAATAATTTTTCTTGATCTGGTTCGTCGTGAACACGATAAACAAACGTTTTCTTTTGTTTACCAATGAATTCAGAAACTTTTCTGTTAGCCAATAACATAAATTCTTCAATCAAGTGATTTGCTTCTTTTGCTTCTTTAAAGAACACACCTACCGGTACATCATTTTCATCTAAGTTGAATTTTACTTCTACTTTATCAAAAGAAATAGCCCCCTCACCCATACGTTTTTTACGCATGATTTTAGCTAAGTCATTTAATTTAAGAACAGCCTCTGCAACTTCTTCTGTTACTTCTTGATCAGCTCCAGTTAATGAAATTCCTTCTGGAATAGTTCTATCACTTGTTTCAATAATATATTGTGCTTCTTCATAAGCCATACGTTGGTTAGAATGTGTTACCGTTCTACCAAACCACTTATCTACTACTTCTGCTTTCTCGTTAATTTCAAAAACAGCTGAGAAAGTAAACTTATCTTCATTTGGTCTTAATGAACAAGCAAAGTTTGATAAAACTTCAGGTAACATAGGTATTGTTCTATCTACTAAGTAAACAGAAGTACCTCTATTAAATGCTTCTTCATCAAGGATAGTTCCTTCTTGTACGTAATGAGAAACGTCTGCAATGTGAATACCTACACTGTAATTTCCATTTTCTAATTTTTCAAAAGACAAAGCATCATCAAAGTCTTTTGCATCTTTAGGGTCAATTGTAAAGGTTAAAACCTCACGCATATCTCTACGTCTTGCTATCTCTTCTTCATTGATAGAAGTATCAATTTTATTAGCAAAAGCATCTACTTCTTTAGGGAAGTCAGAAGGCAATCCGTATTCCGCTAAAATTGCGTGAATTTCAGTGTCGTGTTCTCCTTGTTTACCTAATACTTTTAGTACTCTACCAAAAGGACTATCTGCTTTTTCTGGCCAATCTTCAATTTCTACTACAACTACTTCTCCATCTAAAGCATCTCCAATCTTCTCTTTTGGAACAAAGATATCTGTGTACATTTTTGGATCTGCTGTTGAAACAAAAGCAAAGTTCTTTTGAATTTCAATAACCCCAACAAATTGTGTCTTATGTCTTTCAAGAATTTCAACAACTTCCCCTTCTGGTTTTTTGCCATTTCTTTTGTTGTAGATATAAGCTTTAACGAAATCTCCATCAAGAGCTTTACGCAAGTTATTTGTAGGGATAAATACATCTTCTTCAAGATCTTCACATACCAAGTAAGCAGTTTTACGAGTAGTCATATCAATATAACCCTCAATGTAATTAGCTTTAGGAATAAAGCGGTATTTACCGGTTTCTATTTCTTCGATTTTCTCTTTAGAAACTAAATATTTAAGTTCTTTTATAATCTCATTTCTTCCCTGTGTATCGTTAACGCTTAATTGCCCAGCAATTTGTTTATAGTTATACGATTTGGTTGTATTCTTAGATAAAAACTTTAAGATTTTACCAGCGAAGTCGAACTCTTTATTCTTTTTCTTTTTTATTTTTTTTGTCATTTTTTTTATGTTTTAATTCTATGAACCTACCCAGAGGTAAATAGTTGCTTAAATGTACAAAATACTATACTCTTTTTATCATAAAATGAAGTGAAATATTGAAAAGGGATATTTTATAAGTCGCTTAATTTTAGGACTTCCCTCCTATTTTCGCGATCTATTTGCCTGTGTAAACATTGTATTCTATGTAATAATATAAAGTAAGTATTGCGTATTTATATGCAAAGAAAACAATATCTTTTCTAAAATCGCATAAAATGTTGTTTGTGTTTAAAATTTTGTATTTTAGAGTTAACCAAAAAACCAACATTATTATGAATACAATTTCTTACGTGCACGGCGCTTCACAAATGCCGTTGTTAGGAGAAACTATTGGACAGAATTTAAAAAAAATTACCGATAAGTACCCTAATCAAGAGGCAATAGTTAGCGTTCATCAGAATTTCAGAGCTACATATCAAGAGTTTTATGACTTAACTACTAAGGTTGCTAAAGCATTATTAGCGAATAATGTACAGAAAGGAGATCGTGTAGGAATTTGGGCTCCTAACTGCTATGAATGGGTTTTAATGCAATATGCTACTGCGAGGATTGGCGTTATTTTAGTAAATATAAATCCAGCTTATCGCGCACACGAAATAGAATTCGCTATCAATCAATCAGAGATTTCTTTAATTGTTTCTGCAAGTAGTTTTAAAACCAGTGATTATAGAAAAATAATTTCTATGGTTTTTGAAGACTGCCCTTCTCTTCGTGAGGTTGTTTTCTTAGGAGAGGAATGGGAACAGTTTTTAACTACAGCTGATCAAATTACAGATGGAGAATTGGATATTATTGAAGATTCTGTACAATTTGGCGAGGCAGTTAATATTCAATATACATCAGGAACAACGGGTTTTCCTAAAGGTGTTACCCTAACCCATCACAATATTTTAAATAATGGCTACTTTATTGGTGTGCGTTTAAAGTACACGACAAAAGACCGTGTTTGTATTCCAGTTCCTTTTTATCATTGTTTTGGAATGGTCATCGGAAATCTTTGTTGTACTTCTCATGGAGCAACGATTGTTATTCCAAATGATAGTTTTGATCCTGCCAAAACATTACAAGTGGTTCAAGATGAAAAGTGTACTTCACTTTATGGAGTACCTACAATGTTTATTGCTGAATTGCAATTGCCAAACTTTACAGATTATGATTTAACTTCACTTAGAACAGGGGTAATGGCGGGGTCATTATGTCCTGAGTACGTTATGAAACGCGTTAAAAGTGAAATGCATATGGAAGAAGTCAGTATTTGTTATGGTATGACAGAGACATCTCCTGTTTCTACACAGACACATATTGGAATTGACATCAAAAAGCAAACAACAACAGTCGGAACAGTTCAAGATCACATTGAAATAAAGATTATAGATCCTGAAACGGGATATATTTTACCACGTGGTGAGGCAGGGGAATTGTGTACAAGAGGGTATTCAGTAATGCTAAAATATTGGAACAATAGAACCCTTACTTCAGAAGTATTAGATGAAAATAGATGGATGCATTCGGGCGATTTAGCTACGATGGATGAGGATGGATTTATTTCTATTACAGGTCGTATTAAAGATCTTATTATTCGCGGAGGTGAAAATATTTCTCCAAAATGGATTGAAGATTTCTTATACACTCATTCAGATATTGCTGATGTACAAGTTATAGGTGTACCTTCTGAAAAGTATGGAGAAGAAATAATGGCTTGGATCATAATGAAACCTGGTAAAACTGCAACGGCAGAGGCAATGCGAGCATTTTGTGATCAAAAGATTGCTCACTATCGAATTCCAAAATATTGGAAGTTTGTTACGGAGTTTCCAATGACAATCTCCGGAAAAGTTAGAAAGGTAGAAATGCGTCAGATAGCTGTAGAAGAATTAGGGCTATAAATAATAAAAATACTAACTTTGTAGAAGTATAATACAACACAACAGAAAATGAATATTTCAATCGGAAATGACCACGCAGGTCCAGCGTACAAACAAGCAATTATCAAATTACTTGAATCAAGAGGATATAATGTAACTAACTACGGTACAGATGATTTTGGTTCTGTAGATTATCCAGATTTCGGACATAAAGTTGCATTAGATGTAGAAGAAGGAAAAGCAGATTTTGGAATTGTAATCTGTGGTAGTGGAAATGGAATTGCAATGACTGCAAACAAACATCAAGGTGTGAGATGTGCATTGTGTTGGACAAAGGAAATTGCTGAATTAGCAAGGTTGCACAATGATGCAAACGTAATTAGTATTCCTGCAAGATACACTTCAATTGAACAAGCTGTGGCTATGGTTGAAGCTTTTTTAGACACTAAATTTGAAGGTGGACGTCATTTAACAAGAGTAAACAAAATTGCTTGTTCTTAAATAGAGCAATTATTTAAATACAAGAGGTATAGTCTTAGGATTATGCCTCTTTTTTTTGGAATTAAACCTACTTTTATTAAGTATTAGCGCAAGCTTGCTCGTACTTTATTTCACACATGTTCGGCAGATGTTCGACACAAGTTCGGAAAATAGGGCTTTTTTCGAAGAAGTCCCGAACAAGTCTCGGAGTTGTGTGGTATTAGTGTGCTTTAAAATAGGTTTAAGTGTAATATAAATTACGTAGTAGCGCAGTTTTACTATCGTTTAAAAAGTGCGAATAAAAGAATTCCTTGGACAATTAAAATTGCGTAGAACTTAAATTTAAAAGAGTCTTTTGAAGTTTTATGTCTCAACTTTTTCATAGCTAACCAGCCACCTAAACTTCCGCCAAAGAAACAAAGTGTAAGCAAATTCTTTTCAGAAATACGCTTTTTGTGCTTTATCGCTCGCTCTTTATCTACAGCAAACATAGAGAAGGCTATGTAGTTAATTATGAATAAGTAAAGGAATAAAAACTTCATGTGATTTATTTATTGTCGCAAAGGTAGTATTTTAGCTAATCTTAAAATAATTAATTATGACGTTGATTGAGTTTATTCAGCAAGCAGTAAATGCTTCAGTACGCAGTATTGAAAATACTTTAGCCTTGCTTGACGAAGCGTGTACAATACCATTTATAGCTCGATATAGAAAAGATAATACAGGTAACTTAGATGAAGTAGTTATCGAGAAAATAGCAAAATATAGAGAGCTTTATGAAGGTATAGTAAAGCGCAAGGAATCTATTTTAAACGCAATTGAAGAACAAGGTAAACTAACAGAGGAGTTAAAAAATAAGATTAGTAATAGTTTTGATTTAACAGAGATTGAGGATTTATATTTACCATTCAAAAAATCTCGTAAGACAAAAGCTGATACAGCAAGAGAGAACGGATTAGAGCCATTAGCAAAGGTTATTATGGCACAAAATGCTACTGATGTAGAATCTATCGCTCAAAAGTATGTTACAGGTAAGGTTGCAGATGAAGAACAGGCAATTCAAGGTGCTTCTGATATTATTGCAGAATGGATTAATGAGAATATGTTTGTTAGAAAAGCGTTGAGAAGAAAATTTCAACGAGAAGCAACTATTACAACAAAGGTTGTAAAGGCTAAAAAAGAAGAGGAGGGTGCACAGAAATTTGAACAGTATTTTGAATGGAACGAACCTGTGTATCGCATTCCAGCCCATCGTTTATTGGCTATTTTGAGAGCTGAAAAAGAGGGATATATCAAATTTTCTGTTGCTGTAGATAAAAAGGAGGCTGTAACATTTATTGAAAATACAGTTATTAAAAGCAATAATGAATGTGCGTCTATTATTAAAAATGCTATTTCCGATAGTTATAAGCGATTGTTAGAGCCGGCTTTATCAAATGAAGCTTTAAGTGAGGCAAAAGAAAAAGCAGATATTAATTCTATCAATGTTTTTGCAGATAATCTAACACAGCTATTATTAGGTTCGCCATTGGGAGAGAAGAGAATTCTTGCTATAGATCCTGGATATAAATCAGGGTGTAAAATAGTTTGTTTAGACGAACAAGGAGATTTGCTTTACAATGAAACAATTTATCCTCATGCACCTCAAAAAGAAAGTGCCATGGCGATGAAGAAAATTCGCTCTATGGTAAATTCATATCGCGTAGAGGCTATTGCAATTGGAAATGGAACGGCTTCTCGTGAAACAGAGTTCTTCATCAAGAAGATTGCTTTTGATAAGCCTGTACAAGTGTTTATAGTGAACGAAGCAGGAGCATCTGTCTATTCAGCATCAAAGATAGCCAGAGAAGAATTTCCTTCGTATGACGTAACTGTTAGAGGGGCGGTTTCTATTGGTAGAAGATTATCAGATCCATTGGCTGAATTGGTTAAGATCGACCCTAAGTCAATAGGGGTTGGACAGTACCAACACGACGTAGATCAGACGCTTTTGAAAAAAGAATTGGATAATGTGGTGATGAAATGCGTTAACTCAGTTGGAATTAACTTGAATACTGCAAGCAAGTCTTTGTTGAGTTATGTTTCTGGTATTGGTGAAAAGATGGCAGAGAATATTATTCAATATAGAACAGAAAATGGTCCTTTTGAAAGTAGAAAAGAGTTGAAAAAAGTACCAAGACTTGGCGAAAAAGCATTTCAACAAGCAGCAGCATTCGTACGAATTAAAAATGCAGCAAACCCCTTAGATGATTCGGCAGTGCATCCTGAAGCTTATAGTGTTGTAGAAAAGATTGCAAAAGACTTGAAAGTATCTGTAAACGATATGATTTCTAATAAAGAAGTAATTGCTCAGGTAGATGTAAAGAAATATAAAACAGGTGAAGTAGGAGAGTTTGCTCTTCAAGATATCTTAAAAGAACTTGAAAAACCAGGGTTAGACCCTCGAAAAGCAGCTAAAGTATTTGAATTTGACCCGAGTATTAAACAGATTACTGATTTAAAGATAGGATTGGTTTTACCTGGAATCGTCAATAATATTACCAATTTTGGATGCTTTGTAGATGTAGGTATCAAAGAGAGTGGGTTAGTTCACATTTCACAATTGAAAGCAGGGTTTGTTTCTGATGTGAATGAAGTAGTTAAATTACACCAACATGTTCAGGTGAAAGTAGTGGATGTTGATATTGCTAAAAAGCGAATTCAACTTTCAATGATTCTTGATTAAAAAAAAGTATAAAAACACGCTTTTGGCACAATAGTTGTTTTTAAGTAAATATCTAAAGCTTTTAATTTTAATGCTAAATTGGAATGAAAGCTATAAAGGTAAGTAGTGTTTTTATTATGTTTTATAAGTGAAGTGCCTATTCATTATTGTCTGAATAGGTACTTTTTTTGTGCTTTTTTGAAATATTGAAGCATAAAAAAGCGCTAAATAGACGATTATATCTATTTAGCGCATATAAATATTTTGATTTCAGAATTTGCTTATTCTGATTTTTTCTCTTCTTGAGTGTTTTCTTTTTTAGAAACTTGTTGAGCATTTTCGTCTTTAGTAGCGTCTTTGAATTCTTTAATTCCACTACCTAAACCTCTCATTAATTCAGGGATCTTTTTACCTCCGAATAACAATAAGACTAATGCTACGACGATTGCGATCTGCCATGGTCCAACTACTCCTAAAAATATGTGCAATGAGTTCATAATAATCTGTTTGAAACATTATATAGCGACAAATATAATAAGAAATTTACAATCCCTTTCTTAAAGATAAGTTTTATTTAACTTTTAACGTTTTTAGTTTTGCGAAAAATCGCTTATTTTCGGTATATTAAGTAAAAGGAGGCAACGCTGAGATTTATAATTATTATATTTGTGTAGAAAAATGTGTACCAATGTCAGGAAAGGGGCTAAATCAAAAAAAGTGGAAAAAGAGACTTCTTAGTAAATACCGAATTGTTATCGTTAATGACAAGACTTTTGAAGATGTTCGCTCTTTTAAGCTAAATCTTTTGAACGTTTTTGGTGCGAGTACAACATTAGTTTTTCTATTTATTCTTTCTACAGTTTTACTTCTGGTTTTAACACCATTGAAAGAATATATTCCAGGTTATTCTTCTTCTGGATTAAAGCAACAAGCAGTAGAGCTTGCTTTAAAAGTTGATTCGTTAGAAAATGAATCAAGGCGAAATCAATTATACTTAGCGGCAATTAAAAAGGCACTTTTAGGAGAGGTAGATATTACAAGAGAAAGTATCGACTCTCTAAGGATGGCTCAGATACCTATCAATCAGATTGAGCATAAAGAACCAGGAGCAAGGGATTTGGAGTTAAGAGAAATGGTTCGCTTAGAGGATAAGTATAACATTTTTACTGAAGCTAAACCCAAAGTTAGTCAGATACTTTTTAGTCCAATTAACGGAGAGGTAATTAAGAAATACGATCCTGGTGCTTATCATTTTGGAGTTGATTTTAGAGCACCAAAAAATACACCAGTTAAGGCAATTGCTAAGGGGTCTGTACTATTTGTAGATTGGACAATTAAAGATGGTTATACAATTATCGTTTTACACGAGGAAGGGTTGATATCGGTGTATAAACACCTAACAACTTTGACTAAATCAGAATATGAGTATGTTAGTTCTGGTGAGGTACTCGGACTATATGATGGTAATTATGATGATAATAGCCAAAATACAACGGTTAAATATTTTCACTTTGAATTGTGGAAGGATTCTTATCCTTTAGACAGTTCAATTTTTATAGATTTTGAATAAAAGAGTATGTCATTAAAGTCATTTGCAGCAAAGTTATTTGCTTCAATCATACATAAAAAAACACAAAAATGGGCGAGTAACCCAATTGAAACTCAACAAAGAGTGTTCGAATCTTTAATCGCTCAAGCTAAAGATACAGCTTTTGGGAAAGATCATAATTTTAGTCAAATTAAAGATTTTAAAGATTTTGCTAAGCAAGTTCCTGTTCGCGATTACGAGGCATTGAGAAATTATATTGACCGCGTTGTAGCAGGAGAGAGTAATGTGCTTTGGCAAGGATTACCAATTTACTTTGCTAAAACTTCAGGTACTACTTCTGGAGCAAAGTATATTCCGCTTACAAAAGAATCAATGCCTTATCATATTGAAGCGGCAAGAAATGCAATTTTAGCTTATATACACGAAACAGGTAAAGCAGATTTTGTTGATGGAAAGATGATTTTCTTACAAGGGAGTCCTATTTTAGACGAGAAAAACGGTATTAAATTAGGTAGATTGTCTGGTATTGTAGCTCACTATGTACCGGCTTATTTACAGAAAAATAGATTGCCAAGTTGGGAAACAAACTGTATTGAAGATTGGGAAACTAAGGTAGATGCTGTTGTCAAAGAAACAATGGATGAAGATATGTCTGTTATTTCTGGAATTCCAAGTTGGGTTCAGATGTACTTTGAAAAGTTGAAGGAGAAAAAGAATAAACCAGTTGGGGAAATCTTTAAAAACTTCAATTTGTTTATTTACGGAGGAGTAAATTTTGAGCCTTATAGAGCAAAGTTTGAACAGTTAATCGGTAGAAGGGTGCCTTCTATTGAGTTATTTCCGGCCTCTGAAGGTTTCTTTGCATATCAAGATTCTCAGAAAGAAGAGGGATTGTTATTATTACTAAATGCAGGGATTTTTTACGAGTTTATAAAAGCAGATGAGTTTTATACTGACAATCCTAAGAGATACACAATTGGAGAGGTGGAGTTAGGCGTAAATTACGTTTTAATACTTTCAACAAATGCGGGTCTTTGGGGGTATAATATTGGTGATACGGTGCGATTTGTTAACTTAAACCCTTACAGAATAGTTGTATCAGGTAGAATCAAACACTACACTTCTGCTTTTGGAGAGCACGTAATTGGCAAGGAAGTTGAAACAGCAATTCAAGAAGCAATGGAAGGAACAGATGTTGAAGTAAATGAATTTACAGTTGCACCTCAAACAACACCATCTGAAGGCTTGCCTTACCACGAGTGGCTTATTGAATTTGGTAATAAGCCAAAAGATATGGAGGCTTTTGCCTTGAAGATTGACCAAGCATTGAGAAAACAGAATGTTTATTACGATGATTTGATTGTAGGAAAAGTACTTCGAACATTAGTGATAAGCTCTGTTAAAACAGGAGGTTTCCAAGATTATATGAAGAGTATTGGAAAACTTGGAGGGCAAAATAAGTTGCCAAGATTAAGCAATGATAGAAACATTGCTGATAAATTAGATTTAGAATAGAGAGTAAATTAATAGACGTAAAAAGGAGAAAGTTTATGAAAGAGATTAAGAATATTTCGAGAACGAGAGCACAAGTATCGTCAGCGGCGGTAGAGCGTATGTATATTACAATGCGTCACTTGTTTAATAGAGGATTTTATAAACCAATGGGAGTTTCGGGAGATACGTTAAGAGAAGCTTTATTAGAGCTACGCCCTGAGATTTATGGAACAATTGCAGAGGAAAAAGTTGAGTTAAATGGACTTTTATATGTTATTGAGCGTTTGCCAATTGGAATAGAAGAATGTAGATATATTAATTTAACGTCTGATGAGGGATATTCATTCTCTCACTTCACTGCTTTGGTTCCTCCAAAGAGAAGAAGAAATTGTTATAGAATTGACGCTGAACAAATGAATATTGAGATCACAAGAGGTAGATCTGATATTTATGATGTTTTAACGCACTTGACTTTTATTTTTATTGAGTCACATAAAATTAAAAACCGCGTTTTAATCGGTGAAGAAGGAAAAGTTACACGTGACTGGAAAAAGATTGAAATTGCTGCTAAGAAAACAGAAACATTAGAGTTAGAAGAGAAAGAGATCATTATGTCTCACTTGTCTAATGTTTTAGGACGTTCTTTTTCAGAGGTACTTGATATCTATGAAAAATTTGCAATTCCTGAAAACCCAGATAGATTCTTAGATGTTATTTACTGGTTAGGAAAATTAGCTATTGAAGAGGATATTGATAACGATAAACGTACAATTACGTTTAGCCCATTGTTGAGAGAAAGATTAGGGCACCATATTTATGGTGAAATGTGGTCTGATCGTATCAAGAATGTTTTAGAGAAAAAAGGATTATTAGGAAGACCAATTCACATTATTAGTGCTAATATGCACAGTGTAATGAACTCAATTTTTGCTCCTTCAGTAATGAAAGGACAAGTAGAAGTAGGGTCTGAATTAGAGATCTACGAAGAGTTGAGTAAACCTGAAAACAAAGAATTAAGAAACTTAGTAGGTGAAAGAGCTGAGCGCGAAGGAATGACTTTCTTAAGAGATGAGTCGGGAACTAATATCGATGTTCAGATTTTTGACACGGCTAAAATAAACTTGAAAAACACGAACTTCTCAACGGCAAAAATTGAAGGAGAATATCCTGTAATTATTGTAATGGATTATGCTTTTGGAGAACAAGCTTACGAAACAATTGATGAGCTTTTAAAACCTTACCAAAAGACTACATTGATCAATGTAGAGTCTGTTTCTATTATGGGAAAAGCAGGTATTTTAGTAGGAGGAAAAGGAGATATTATGATTCCATTTGCTCATATTAATGAAGGAACTGGAGATAACTATCCTTTTGATAATGAATTGACAGTAGATATGTTTAAAAACGACGATATCCCTGTATTTGGTGGTACAATGGTAACTGTTTTAGGTACTTCACTTCAAAATAAAGACTTATTGAAGTTTTTCCACGATTCTACTTGGGGAGTAATTGGTCTTGAAATGGAAGGAGCACACTACCAAAAAGCGATTCAATCTGCTTCTAAAATTAGAAAAAGTATTAATCCAAATGTAAAAGTTCGTTATGCTTATTATGCTTCTGATAATCCATTAGAAACAGGAAGTACATTAGCTTCAGGAGGATTAGGTACAACAGGTGTAAAACCAACGTATTTAATTACGATCAAGATTTTAGAACAGATTTTTAATTCATAATTTTAAAAATGAGTAATCATAAGAACGATAATTTTGACGAGATTGATTTGAATGATCTGTCTAATTTTTTTAACTCTATAGGGGATTCAATAGGTAAACTATTGAATCATTTAGTTCAGTACTTAAAGAAGAATATACTATTTCTACTCCTTGCTTTTATAGTAGGTGGTGGTATTGGATATCTATATAAATCTAAGACTAAAAGTGAAGAAAGTTTAGCATTAGTAAGTAATCTAAATGGGAATGAGAAGTTAATACAGTCAGAAACAGTTGTTGTCTTAAATTATGGTTCTTATGACTACATTAAAAAAATATTAAGCAACTATAGTGCTGATACTTTACTTGTTAAGAAAGGATTGATTAATATTCAATTGAAGGGTATTGAAAACCTTTCTGACTTGAAAGGTAATACATCATTATTGTCGCTTTTAAGCTCGAAATATGGTACTACTGAAGAGCTATTTGCTCAAGAAATGGTAGATAAAAATTTTCATTATCATACGTTGACAGTTGTTGCGTTAGAAGGGTTTGATTTTGAAATGTTTTTAAAAGAATTACAACAAGAGATAGAGGAAATAGATTTTATAAAGAATCGCAAACAACTTGCTTTAAAAAACCTTGAATTAAGACAAATAGAGCTTGAAAAGTCTATAGTACAAAGCAATAATGTTTTTTCAAAAGGAGTGAAAATTGAAGAAAATAACGTTGTTGTTGAAATACTTCTTGGAAAAGATAAGTTGATTAAAGAGTTAGGTAAAGTTGAATTAAGTATTTTAGAAGGTCAACAAGCTCTTTTTAAAGTTTATAGTTCAGAGCAAGCAATAGATAACAATACTATAGATATTTCTTTAGAAGATTCTTTAGCGAAGGAACCTTCTATGAAAAAAAGTATTGTAAGAAGTGGTATTTTATTTGTTTTTGCTTTTATAATAGTAAACGGACTTATAGGATTTTATCGCCGTTATAGTAAACAAGTTAATTGATTTTAATAGATAGAGATGAAAGTTGTTGAAACAGAATTAAAAGGTTGTTTTTTGATTGAACCAGCAGTTTTTAAAGATGAGCGTGGTTATTTTTTTGAGTCTTTTAATCAAGAGAAATTTAATCAAGCAACTGGTTTATCTGTTCAGTTTGTTCAAGATAATCAGTCTTTTTCTTCAAAGAATGTGTTGAGAGGATTACATTATCAAAGAGGAGAGTATCAACAAGCAAAGTTAGTTCACGTTATTCAAGGAACTATTTTGGATGTTGTTGTTGATCTAAGACCCAATTCGCCAACATTTAGACAATCATTTAAAACAAAACTGACAAGTGAGAATCACCAACAATTGTTTGTTCCTCGTGGTTTTGCACATGGATTTATTGTTTTAAGTGAGACAGCCATTTTTACATATAAATGTGATAATTATTATAAGAAAGAAGCTGAAGGAGGAATTATTTATAATGATACGGATTTAGCTATTGATTGGGAAGTACAATCAGAGCAACTTATTTTGTCTGAAAAAGACATTGAATTACCTACATTAAAAGAGTCACTACCGATATGCGAGTATTAATAACAGGATCAAACGGTCAAGTTGGACAAGCTTTAAAATCAATTTCAAATGAATATTTTGAGATTGATTTTCTTTTTTATGACTCTTCTATGCTTGATATCACAAGTTTATCTCAATGTCAGGAGGTTTTCAGTAAAATGAAGCCTGATTATTGTATTAATTTAGCAGCCTATACTGCTGTTGATAAGGCAGAAGAAGAAAAAGAAAAAGCTTATTTGGTTAATGCAGAAGGAGTAAAATGTTTAGCTCAAGTATGCAAAGAGAACAAGGTTGTATTAATTCAAATTTCAACAGATTTTGTGTTTGATGGCAATAAAAGATCTCCTTATACAATAGAAGATAAGCCAAATCCTATAAATGTATATGGTGCTTCTAAATTGAAAGGAGAAGACTATATAAAGGCTATGTTGCAACAATATTATATTGTACGTACTTCTTGGGTTTATTCTGATTTTGGAAATAACTTTAAGAAGACAATGTTGCGTTTAGGAGAAACGAGAAATGAATTAAGTGTAGTAAACGATCAGGTAGGTTGTCCTACAGATGCAGTTGAATTAAGCCGATTTTTAATGCATTTAATACACGATAAAGAGAAGTTTGGAGTTTATCATTACAGTGGAAAAAAAGTGTGTTCATGGTATGATTTTGCTGTTTCTATATTTGAAGAGGCAGGAATGAAAGTTGAAGTGAAGGCTATTGGATCTGATGAATTTGCTTCAAAAGCAAAAAGGCCGAAGTATAGTGTATTGAAATAGAAAATTAGATGATTTTTTTGAATTTATATAAAAAAATATTTGGAAGTGATTTAGGTAAAAATTTAACATCGCTAACATTGATTCAAATAGCAAATTATGCTATTCCATTATTGTTAATTCCATATGTAAGTCGAATTGTAGGTGTTGATAATTACGGTAAGTTAGAGTATGCAAGAACTTTTGTGTTTTACTTCACAATTTTGGTTGACTTTGGATTTAATTACACAGCAACGAGAGATATAGCTGTAGTAAAGAATGATAATAAAGAGTTGAATAAAATATTTAGTCAAGTGATCATTTGTAAAGTTTTACTATTATTAATGTCTTCGATTATTTTTTATTATTTAGTGTTTAGTGATCCGTATTTAAGCCAAATGAAAGGAGTTCTGTTTTCTACATATTTGATTAATTTAGGATTTGTTTTTTTTCCTATTTGGTTTTATCAAGGAATAGAAAAAATAGCATTTATATCAATTTTAAACTTTATAATAAAAATTATTGTATTAGCAAGTATAGTACTTTTCTTGAAAGAAAAAAGTGACTATTGGTTGTATAATTTATTTCAGTCTATATCTCAAATAATAGCAAGTTTTTTAGCCTTTACTTTAGTATTTACAAAGTATAATATCAAATTTGTAACTGTTACTTTTCAAGAAGTTTTTACTCGCTATAAAGAAGGATTTGCAGTTTTTGTATCTACGTTATTAGTTGCAGTTTTTGCTTCATTTTCTTTTATGATAATGAAAGATTATGTGAGTGATGAAGATTTAGGAATTTATTCAACAGCATTTAAATTAGTAATTACTATTCAAACACTATTATTAGTGCCTTTCAGTCAAGCTTTTTTTCCGTATATGGCAAAAATAATTAATCAAGACACTAATGCCTTTAAACTTAAAATTAAACAAGCAAGTAAGTTTATATTGATATTAAATGTTATTGTTATTTTAATATCAATAATCTTTGCTAAACTAATAATAAGGATTCTTTTTGGAGAAGACTATTTATCTGCTGTAACTCCATTTAGGATTTTTGCAATTCTTCCTTTGTTTGCTTGTTTGAATAATCTATACTCATATCAAGGATTATTAAATATGAAAAAAGATAAAATATTTCTATATATTCATTTTTTATTTGCTTTAATAACAATTGGTTGTAGTTATATTATTGTTCCGAAGTTCGGATTATATGGTACAATTTTACTTAGAGTATTTCTTGAGGTAGGGTTATTTTTAGTTTCTTATTATAATTATAAAAAACACGTAAAACTTTTAGTATGAGTATTGATTTATCTATAATAATTCCAGTTTTTAATGGAGAAAATTATTTAAATAAATGCATTGAGTCAATTTTTTTACAAGAAAATATTTCAATAGAAATTATTATAATTGATGATTTTTCAACGGATGGTACAGTATCGTTACTTAACAATTCTTATGAAGAAAATAGAGTTACTCTTTTATTAAATGATAAAAATAGAGGACAAGGGCCCTGTCGAAATGATGGAATAAAAGTAGCTTGTGGTAAGTACATATTATTTATTGATGTTGATGATTATTTAACTGATGAAAATGTACAAGTGCTTTCTAAAATTGTGAAAAGAATGGATTCTGAAACCTTAGATGTTATAAATTGTCCATATTATGTACATGAGAAAAATAAGAAAAAAAAGGGAATACAAGACAATAATGTATATTTAAACGGTAAGGAGTATTTAAATTCAGTTGATGTTTTAGAAGTTGTTGTTTGGAATAAGATATACAGAAGAGAGTTTCTTATTCAAAACGAACTTTTTTTTAAAAGTAGAAAATATGAGGATGTTTCTTTTGTAATAGAATCTTATTTAAAAGCTGGAAAAGTTGCAAATGATACATCATTTTTTTATAATTATATAATTCGAGAAAATTCAACAATGACCTCTCCTCCTAAGGTTCAAAATGTAATAGACGTATTAGGACTTGTTAATGATTTGGAAGTTTTTTATATAGATAATAAAAGAATCTTTCAAGTAGAAAAAACTTTTTTCTATAGTTTTATTGGAGCTGCTAGAATAATAAAAGGATATGGAGTAAATAATAAAAATATCAATAAAGAAGTATGTAAATTTAGAAGGCTACATAGAGAGTATAGACGTTCAATATTTAATTCAAAATCATTAAATTTAATATTAAGAATTTTCTTGTTTATTTCTCCTTTTTATGCAAATCGAGTCTTGGAAATTTTAAAGAAGTAATGGGAATTTTAGTTGCCATTTTGTTTTATGTACGATAGATACAAATGATATTTTTTCTTTAGTTGTTATATAATAATAGCTGAAATACGAAAATCAGAAATGAAAAAAAAATAATTCAATTATTAAGAGTTAGAATGAATTTAGCTATTATTACTTCAAGATATCCCAAAGAGAATCAGCCTTATAATCATATGTTTGTTCACGTTAGAGCATTGTATTTTGTTTCTAAAGGAATTAATGTAACTGTATTTGTTCCTTCAAATAAAACATTTAATTATGAATATCAAGGAGTTAATGTTGTTGAAGATGTTTCAAAAAATATTATTCCTTATTTAGATAAATTTGATGTACTCTATTTACATTTATTAAATCAGTATCCTACAAAATCAGGAGGGTTTAGTATTTATAATGAAATAAGGAAGAAAAAATATCCAACAGCTTTGTATTTTCATGGCTCAGATGGGCTTATTTATCCAAAATATTTTTTTGATTTCAAATTTACTTTTAAAGGAGTCTTTAAGTATTTATACACAAATACGTGGAAGAGATATTTTGTATGGAGATTTTTGAAAAGTATGCAAAGTAGCCAGAGAGATATTGTAATGGCTCCTTCAGTTTGGTTATCAGAGCAATTAGAAAAAATATATAAACTAAAGGCAGATAGGATTAAAGTTGTTCCAAATGGCATTGATACCAGTATGTTTAATACAAATGAAGCTTATATGAATAGGTTTAAAATACTGTGTATTAGGCCGCTAAATGATAGTTACCCTGTGGATGATTGCATTAGATTAATGACTTATTTACCAGATATTTTTACTTTAGACATTTATGGGCAAGGTTATCTAAAAGATAAATTAAATAAATTAATTATTGATCTAAGATTAAGTTCTCGTGTTCGAATTATTAATGAATTTATTCCTCGTGAAAAAATGAATAGTGTATTTAGGAATTATGGTATTTATAATGCGTTATCAAAATTAGATACGCAGGGGGTAAGTATGTGTGAGGCTTTGGCTGCTAAACTACTTGTTATTAGTACTAATAAGACTTGTATTCCTGAGTTTATATCTGATAATCATACAGGATTATTAGATAATGATTTAGAAAGACTCGCAAAAAGAATCTGTGAAGTCTGTGAAGATGAGTTATATTTTAATGAAATAATTAGTAATGCTCGTCTTAGTATGGAATCTATAGCAGTTGAAAAGGTTGGAAGTAGAGAGTTAAACCTATTAAAATTAGTGGGAGGAATAGGGAATGACAATTAAAGTAAAAAATATAGATCAGTTGGTTTTTATACTGTTAGTACCTATTTTGCTAACAGATATGTTAAATGGATTTATGTTTGAAAATAATATTTCTACTTTTTTCTCTATTGGCCAATTCTATAAAATTATTATAATTTGTTTATGTAGCTTGAGAATCATTTCGTATCCCAAATATTTTAGAGTAATCTTTTGGGCTTTTTGTGTATTAATGGTTCCCTCAATTATCAAAATTATCCAAGGACTTATTTCAATAGATAGGATAGTTTATGATATGATTAAAACTATTAAATTTTTAATTCTTCCTATATCTTTTTTTTATTTCAGAATAGTGTTTACAACCACTAATAATAAAGTTCTACCTTATTTTGTTTTTTGGATAAAAACATCTTTTTTTATTTTAGCTTTTAATCTTATTTCAAAATTAGTAGGATTTGGATATCCAATGTATAGGGTTGAAAATATAGGATCACGTGGCTATTTTATAGCAGGAAATGAAATATCTGCCTTGCTTTTGGTACTTTCAGGCTTTTTAGGATATTACAGTTTAATTATAAAAAGAAGTTTAAGAGGATTTTTAATATATGCGATTGTTAGTTTTTGTTTAGGGTTATTGATTAGTTCTAAAACAGGAATCGCAGGTGTAATATTAGTCTTTTTAATGATTTTTTTAACTTCTGATTTTTTTTCCATTAAAGAAAAAAAACAGAGGAAAGTCTTGTTTCTGTTTACATCTATTTTCACCATATTAGTATCAATAGCTATTTATTTCATTCAAAAATCTTCTATAATTGAACGGTATTCTTATTATTGGAAGAAATTAGATGTGTACACATTTATTTTATCAAGTCGTAATACTTATTTCAAAGAAATGTTAGTCATTTACAATGAAAATTATGATTTAATAGACTGTTTATTTGGAGTAGGAGCTTCAAGATATGAAACTTTAGCAGGAAGATACGTTGAAATAGATTTTCTGGATGTTTTTTTTATATATGGGATATCAGGAATAGTTTTATTGAGTCTATATGTTGGTTATATGTTGGTTAACCTTGCTAAGATTAGAAATGAAGTGAGCCACCCTTTTTCAAAATTATCTATGATTATGATTTTTCTATTGCTAATTTTGTCCTGTTTATCAGGACATATATTGAATTCAGGGATTGCAGGAATTTTTATAGGTTTTGTTTTCTCACTTATGTATGTAGAAGTAAAATGATAGAGAAGAAAATAGTTTTAATCGCAACGGCTTTTTTTTGTTTTTTAATGCCAATTAGTACAAAATTAGCTAACATAGGAATAATACTTTTTATTATTTCGATGGTATGGTATATAATTAAATTAAAATTATATAAAGAAGTATCAGTACATAAAATAAGAAGCCTTTTCTTAAATACAACAGCAGTTATAGTATTATTGTTAGCTATTGGATTATTTTATACAATAGATTTTAGTAGAGGGATTAAATATTTTGAAAACTATTCTTCTTACTTAATACTTCCTTTATTGTTGAGCTTTGTCAATATAGATTTATTGACTAAAATAAAAAAAGTAGCTTTTCGTTTTTTTGTTTTTGGCTGTGTTGTAAGTAGTTTAATCTTATTGGGAAATAATTTTATAAAATACTATCTATACAAAGGAAGGTTTGTTATAGAAACAGATTTATTGGGATATTTTTTCACATACCACGAGTTTGCTCACCTTTTAAAATTTCACCCTACACTATTAGGATTATATTTAGTATTCAGCATTATTATAATTAATGAGTTTCTTGATTTTATTTTACATAAGTTTAGATATATTTTCTTTCTTATTTTATTTCTTTGTTTAGTGTTTTTGAATTCAAGAACACCATTTTTGGTTTTTGCTTTGTATCTTTTATTTTGTTTCTGTAGATTAATCAAAAATAATTTAAATAATAGAAAAGGTAGGTTACGTATTTTATTCGCGATTGTTGGATTGATGATATTAAGTGTTGGCTTATTTTTTACTATTAGAAAGACTTATATCTATGAAAGATTTTCCTCTCATTTAGTTTGGGAATTAACTGAAAATAAAGGGACGTCATATGATGGAATTTATTCAAATGATAGCCGAATCTCAAGATGGAAAGCTCTTTTTAATAAGGGGTTAGAAAGACCTATTTTAGGGTTTGGCTCAGGGAGTGAAGATACTATTGTATTACAAGCTTATGCAGAGAATGATTTAGTTTATGCATTTAAGTCTAAATATGGGTCACATAATCAATATTTAGTATTCTTTTTAGAGTATGGTATTTTGGGGTTACTATTATTTCTGCACTTTATTTTTGTTCAATTTAAATATTCTTTTAGAGCTAAAAATACAATATCTTTTTTACTAAATGGTATTGTTCTGATTGCTTGTATTTTTGATTCAATATTATATTTAAATACCTATATAATATTTGTAGCGCTCTTTTTGAATTTATTTTATTTTGAAAATAAACTCAAAATAAAAGAGTATAAAGTTTGATTATATATAAAAAATTGATGAAAAATAAACAAAAAATATTTAATATAGAGATTGATAATCTTTCAATGAGTGAAACGCTTGAGGTAATTAATAATTCAATTGATAATAAAACACCTTTATTACATATTGTTGTAAATGCGGCAAAACTTGTTAATATGCAAAAAGACTCTGCTCTTTATGAAAGTATAAAAAGTGCAGATATTGTTAATGCAGATGGAATGGCTGTTGTATGGGCGGCTAAGTTTGTTGGAAAAGAACTGAAAGAACGGGTTTCTGGAATTGATTTATTTGTTAAGTTAGTTGAGAATGCACATTTAAGAAAAGAGAAAGTGTTTTTGTTAGGAGCAAGAGAAGAAGTTGTAAAAATAGTAGCAGAAAAATTTCAAATGCAATATGGCAAGGATATCATTGGAGGGTATAGAAATGGTTATTTTAAAAAAGGAAATGAAAAAGAAATTATAGAGCAGATTAGAGATAGTGGGGCTACATATTTGTTTGTTGCAATAAGCTCTCCTTTTAAAGAAATTTTTCTCTCTACATACAAAAAGGAATTGAGTGAATTAGGATTTATTATGGGAGTTGGGGGAAGTTTTGATGTTGTATCAGGTAAAGTTAAGAGAGCTCCTTTGTGGATGCAAAAAATTGGAATGGAGTGGTTTTATCGCTTTTTGCAAGAACCCCGAAGAATGTGGAAAAGAAGTTTTATAGATAATGGAAAATTTATAGGACTTGTAATTAAAGAAAAGTTTAAAAAATAATGAAACGTATACTTATTACAGGAGCAGCAGGATTTTTAGGATCACATTTATGTGATCGTTTTATCGAAGAAGGTTTTCATGTAATTGGAATGGATAATCTAATTACAGGGGATCTAAAAAATATAGAACATCTTTTTCAATTGGAACATTTTGAGTTCTATAATCATGATGTAACTAAGTTTGTTCATGTTCCTGGAGAGTTAGATTATATATTGCACTTTGCATCACCGGCAAGTCCGATTGATTATTTAAAGATACCTATTCAAACTTTAAAGGTAGGGTCTTTAGGAACACATAATTTATTAGGATTAGCAAGAGTTAAAGGTGCAAGAATTTTGATTGCATCTACATCTGAGGTATATGGGGATCCTTTAGTTCATCCCCAAACAGAAGAATATTATGGTAATGTTAATACGATTGGACCAAGAGGAGTTTATGATGAAGCTAAAAGGTTCCAAGAGTCTATTACGATGGCGTATCACACTTTTCATGGGGTAGAAACAAGAATTGTTCGTATCTTTAATACTTATGGACCTCGAATGAGGTTAAATGATGGAAGGGTAATTCCTGCATTTATAGGACAAGCGTTAAGAGGAGAAGATTTAACGGTTTTCGGTGATGGTAAACAAACCAGGTCTTTTTGTTATGTAGATGATCAAGTAGAGGGGATTTATAGATTGCTTTTTTCTGATTATAACTTACCAGTTAATATTGGAAATCCCGATGAAATATCAATACTTGACTTTGCAAAAGAAATAATTCACCTTACGAATAGTACACAGAAAATTATTTTTAAAGATTTGCCAATAAATGATCCAATGCAACGTTGTCCTAATATTGAAAAAGCTATAAATTTATTGGATTGGAAACCAAAAGTTTCAAGATCTCAGGGAATGTTAGCAACATATAATTATTTTAAGAATTTTTCTGATTCTGATTTATTAAAAGAAGAACATAAAGATTTTTCTAAATTTATATATTAATGCAAAATAAAAAAACAGGACGTTATTCATATCTTATTCGTCCAGCTATGATATTAGTTGATTTATTAATAATAAATTTTTTAGCTAATTATTGGTTTTCATTTTTAGACAATAAAGGGATAGGGTATTATAATATATTACTTTCTATCTCTTGGATAGCTGTATCTTGGGGGTCTGGTTTTTATGATGTCTATAGACATACAAGAGTAGTTCGTGTTTTAGAAAAAATATTTAAGCAATTTGTACTACAGTTTATCTTAGTTAGTGCCTTAAATGGCTTTGTAGGGCGATTTGCAGAACCACAAGAGTTAATAGCATTTGGTTTTTCTTCATTAGTAGTTGTCAGTTCTTTTAAATTTTTAGTTTTATTTATTTTAAAGTATATACGAAGGGTATTAGGGGGTAATTTTAGAAATATTCTACTTGTAGGTAGAGGAAAAGAAATAGATTCTTTAAAGAAAGTATTAGTAAAAAGAGAGGATTTAGGGTATCGTATTAGTAAGGTTTTTGATAATGTAGAAGAAGAAAATTTAGAGGAGATAAAGAGTTTTGTTTCATCAAATGAAATTGATGAAATCTATATACAATTTTCAATTGTTCAAAAAGATGATTATCACGAATTATTAGAATTGGCAGATAATAATTTTATAACCGTTAAATATGTACCTTCTCAAAAACAACTTTTAAGCCATAATTTTTCTTTGGAATATTATGATGTTGTTGCGGTCGTTCCAAGGAGAATTATACCACTTGATAAGTCCTATAATAAATTCTTCAAGAGAGTTTTTGATTTAGTTTTTTCAACTTTAGTAATTGTTTTTATTCTTTCGTGGCTTGTGCCACTGATAGCAATTTTAATTAAAAGTGAATCAAAGGGACCAGTTTTCTTTAAACAAATGAGAACAGGTTTAAATGATGAAGAATTTGCTTGTTTGAAGTTTAGATCAATGCAAGTAAATGAAGATTCAGATAAAAGACAAGCAACAAAAGGAGATTGTCGTATTACGAAAATAGGAGCTTTTTTAAGAAAGACAAGTTTAGATGAGTTTCCACAGTTTCTAAATGTTTTTGTAGGAGATATGTCAATTGTTGGTCCAAGGCCTCATATGATTGTTCATACGAAAATGTATTCAAAACGGGTCAATCGTTTTATGCTTCGACATTTAGTAAAACCAGGAATTACAGGAATGGCTCAAACACATGGTTATAGAGGAGAAATAGAGACAAATAGAGATATTGTAAATAGATTTAAGTATGACTTATTTTATTTAGAAAATTGGTCTATTTTTTTAGATTTAAAAATAATCTACTTAACTGTATATAATGTTTTTAAGGGAGAAAAGAAAGCTTATTAAAGAAAGCCACTAATATGTCTGTTAGTGGCTTTTTTATTATTGTATACTCTTCGTTATTCCTTAATTTATATTTATTTTTGAGACATAATTACAAACAACACACACAAATGAAAATTTTATTACTTGGTTCTGGAGGACGTGAACATGCTTTAGCGTGGAAAATGTTACAGAGCAAAAAATGTGAAGCACTATTTGTAGCTCCAGGAAATGCGGGGACAAGAGATATTGCTACAAATATTGATGTTAATCCAAATGATTTTGAAGCTGTTAAAAAGACAGTTTTAGAAAAGCAGATTGATATTGTTATTGTTGGACCAGAAGACCCTTTGGTAAAAGGCATTGTTGATTTTTTCAAAAATGATCAGGAAATCAAAAATATTCCTGTTGTTGGACCTTCACAAAAGGGAGCGCAATTAGAGGGTAGTAAAGATTTTGCAAAAGAATTCTTGATCAAACACAATATACCAACAGCAGCATATCAAAGTTTTACAAAAGATACTGTAGAAGAGGGGAAAAAGTTTTTAGAAACATTAAAAGCACCTTATGTATTAAAAGCAGATGGTTTAGCTGCAGGAAAAGGAGTTGTTATCTTAGAAAATTTAGACGATGCAAAATTAGAATTAGAGAATATGCTTGTTGATGCTAAGTTTGGAGATGCAAGCTCTAAGGTTGTAATCGAAGAGTTTTTATCTGGTATTGAACTTAGTTGTTTTGTATTAACAGATGGTAAGTCTTATAAAATGCTTCCAACAGCAAAAGATTATAAAAGAATAGGAGAAGGAGATACAGGCTTAAATACAGGTGGTATGGGAGCTGTTTCACCAGTTCCATTTGCAACAGATGAGTTTATGCAAAAGGTTGAACAACGTATTGTTATACCTACTGTTAGAGGACTGCAAGAAGATGATCTCGATTTTAAAGGATTTGTATTTATTGGTTTAATAAAAGTAGGAGAAGAACCTTTTGTAATTGAGTACAATGTACGTATGGGAGATCCCGAAACAGAAGTTGTTATGCCAAGGATAAAGTCTGATGTGGTAGAATTATTTGCTTCATTGGCAAATCAAGAACTTGATCAAGTGGAATTAGAAATAGATAATCGTACAGCTACAACTGTAATGTTAGTTTCTGGAGGTTATCCTGAAGATTATGAGAAAGGAAAAGTAATTACTGGTTTTGATAAAGTAGAAGGTTCTATCGTTTTTCACGCAGGGACAACTATGAAAAATAATGAAGTAGTTACAAATGGAGGAAGAGTTTTAGCTGTAACATCTTATGGAAATAGCTACGAAGAGGCATTAAAAAAATCTTACCAAAATATAGACAAGCTAAATTTTGATAAGATTAATTATCGTAAAGATATTGGATTTGATCTTTAAAAACCTACTATTTTAAAAATGAGTGGGCTGTAGTATCTTGGTCGTCTTCATTAGTTGATTTGAAAATCTGAAGTTGTTTTAACCAAAACACAAAGAAATAGCAAGTGATAAGAATGAATACCCAAGTAAGGATATTAGCAGCCCACCAATTTTCTAATTCTAATTTTGCAAAAAAGTCCATTGGTATAAAAAGAACTTTTTCAAATAGGAACCCAAGTCCGTTAAAAAATGAAGTCATCGTACTTTATTTTAAATTAAATAAAATTATTTTATCAATCCGTTTTTAAAGAAAAACCTCTCAAATGAAAAGTTTTATCTTTATTATCTACAAAAATATAAAATATATAAATGTTAGCAAGTATTTTTAGTAAAACAAAACCAATTAATTACATCATACTTACTCTTTTAATCTTGATTATTAGTGTTTTGTACTTATTTATAGATCAAGAACATCTTATTTGGACAAGGTTTGAAGTAGTTAAGAGAAGTGTTTTGATAGGAATGCTGTTGTTAATGATGTATTTATCACAGTTTATTGTAACAAGAAATAGATTGGTAAAAGATAATGCTTATGTTCCTCTGTTATTTGTATCATTCTTGATGTTATTTCCAACAGTATTAGGACATAGTAGAGTAATAGTATCAAGTTTCTTTATAATGCTTGCTCTTAGAAGATTATTCTCTTTACATTCTTTAAAGCAATCGAAAGAGAAAGTATTTGACGCATCGTTGTGGATATTTGTTGCAGGGTTATTTCACTTTTGGAGTGTTTTATATTTCCTATTGTTGTTTTTTGCAATAACTTTTTTTGGGTCAAAAGATTATAGAAATTGGTTTATACCAATAATAGCTTTTTTTACAGTTACTGTCTTTTTATCTCTTTATCTCTTAATAAATGATATTAGTTATATTGATTGGTTTTGGTCGAAGTGTAAAATAAGTTTTGATTTTATGTATTTTGAAAATATATATCAAAATATTGCATTAGCAATTTTTGTATCAATATCACTTTTGTTCTTTGTAAGTCAGGCTACAAGTATTTCTTCTAAGCCATATAATATGCAAAGCACCTATAAGAAAATGTTGTTATCTTTTCTTATAGGCGTTGCAATTTATGTGATTTCTGCTGATAAAAATAACGGGACCTTGCTATTTACTTTTTTTCCACTATCATTACTTGGAGCAAATTACATTGAGAATTTGCCACAAGCCTGGAGAAGAGAAGCAGTTGTTTATAGTGTCTTTTTTATCGGATTATTCTTTTATGTTACGCAGATTATCTTATAGCTTATGGCCATAAGCTAAATCTCCTGCATCTCCTAAACCAGGAACGATGTAATTGTGGTCATCTAATTTTTCATCTAAAGTAGCTACCCATAAATTAACATTATCAGGTAAGTTTTCTTCTAAGAATTGAATCCCTTCAGGAGCAGAAATTACTACAGCGATGTGTAATTCTTTTGGAGTTTCTTCTGCCATTAATTTATTGATTACGGCAACTAAAGATTGACCTGTAGCAAGCATAGGATCAATTAAAATAAGAATTTTGTCTTGGAATGAAGGAGCAGCTTGGTACTCTACTAAGATTTCACTTGCCTCTCCATGTTTACCATGACGTCGATAAGCAGATACAAATCCGTTTTCTGCGTTATCGAAAAAGTTCATAAATCCTGTGTGTAGAGCAAGACCTGCACGAAGGATAGAACATAAAACGACATTGTCTTCAATACAAGTTGTGTGTTTAATTCCTAAGGGAGTTTGAACAGCAATATCCTTATAAGGAAGCTTTTTACTCAATTCATAAGCCATGATTTCTCCGATACGCTCAATGTTTTTTCTAAAACGCATACTATCTTTTTGTACGTTTACGTCGCGTAGTTGAGCTAAGAAGTGATTTAAGATACTGTTCTCTGCTGAAATATAGTGAATTTTCATATGGGTATAATTAGTACCATAAAAGTATAAAAACTATATTTGTAAATAAAATTATTCATATGTTTTCAGAGTTAGCATTTCCAATATTCGAAGAGAGTATACGCGATTATCATAAATATGACAATGTAGATCAGCCAATTAGCAATCCTTATCCAAAAGAAGATATTAAACATCTTTTATACTTAAAAAACTGGATAGATACTGTTCAATGGCATTTTGAGGATATTATTCGTGATCCAAAGATTGATCCAGTAGCAGCATTAGCTTTAAAAAGAAGAATTGATGCTTCAAATCAAGAACGTACTGATATGGTAGAGTTTATTGATAGTTACTTTTTACAAAAGTATAAAGATGTTACAATTAAAGGAGATGCAAAAATTAACTCTGAGAGTCCTGCTTGGGCTATAGACCGTTTATCAATTTTAGCATTGAAAATTTATCATATGAATGAAGAAGCAACAAGAGTTGAAGCTTCACAAGATCATAGAGATAAATGTCAGGTTAAATTGGATGTTCTTTTAGAGCAAAAGAAAGATTTAACTACTGCTATCGATGATTTATTAAACGATATCGCTAATGGTGATAAGTATATGAAAGTATACAAACAAATGAAAATGTATAATGACGAGGAATTAAACCCTGTATTATACCAAAATAAGAAATAATCATATCTTTGATATAAAATATTGAAAGCGTGAATTTTTCACGCTTTTCTTGTTCATAAACAAATTAAGATTGACGTGGCAAATTTGAAACATATTTTAATTTTTAGGTTGTCTGCAATGGGGGATGTTGCAATGACTGTTCCTATTGTAAGAGCTTTAATTTCACAACATAAAGATATTCGTGTAACTGTGGTTTCAAGACCGTTTTTCAAACCGTTTTTTAAAGGGATTGATCGTGTTGATTTTTTCCCTATTGATGTAAAGAAGAGACATAAAGGATTTGTAGGTCTAATTAGGTTATATCGTGATTTATCGAAATTAGAAGTTGATTACTTTGCAGATTTTCATAATGTATTGAGGTCTCAAATAGTCCGCAATTTGTTTAAATTAAAGGGAACAAAGGTTGCAGCACTCGACAAAGGGAGAGAAGCTAAAAAGGCATTAGTTCGCGCTGAAAACAAGGTTTATAAACAGGTACCAACAATGTTTTCAAATCATTTAAATACTTTAAAACAATTAGGTTTTATTGTTAATTTAGATAATCCAGAGTTTCCTCCTATTTCAGATCTTTCTCCAGATCTATTACAGTATGTAAAAGAAAAGGATACTTATTGGATTGGTATTGCTCCTTTTGCACAATACCCTTCTAAAGTTTATCCATTGGATTTAATGCAGAAAGTCGTTGATACTTTAGCAGAAAGAGAAAAGTCAATTATCTTTTTATTTGGGGGAGGAGAAGAAGAAATAGCTCTTTTAAATCAATTGAAAAGAGATAATTACAATGTAATTGTAATGGCAGGGAAAGTAAAGTTTGACGTGGAATTGAACTTAATACAACATTTAGATGTTATGCTTGCAATGGACTCAGGAAATGCTCATATTGCAGCTATGTTAGGTAAAAAAGTAATAACTTTATGGGGAGCTACACATCCTTTTGCAGGTTTTGCACCTTTTAATCAACCTTCAGATTATTGTTTAACAGCCGATAGAGAGAAGTATCCTCTTTTACCTACGTCTGTTTACGGAAATAAAGTTGTTGAAGGTTATGAAGATGTGATGAGAACGATTGATCCTATAAAAGTTTGTGAGAAGATTATAAAAGTAATTAAATCAGATAATTAAAAGTATTTTTGAATTCAAAATGAATGAGATGAGAATAGAAGATTATATTAGAGATATTCAAGATTTTCCAAAAGAAGGTATTGGATTTAAGGATATTACTCCTCTTTTAAATGACCATGCAGCTATGGTTGAGACTACCAAACAGTTATTAGAACTTATTGGTGATCAAAAAATAGATAGAGTTGTTGGTATGGAGAGTAGAGGTTTCTTTTTTGCAACTTTATTAGCTGAGAAATTGGGTGCTGGTTTTGTTCCTGTACGAAAACCTAAAAAACTCCCTTTTGATACTATTTCTGAAGAATATAGTTTGGAATATGGAACCGATATTTTAGAGATGCATGCAGATGCTATAAAACCAGGTGAAAAAGTATTGATTCACGATGATGTTTTAGCTACTGGAGGAACAGCTGAAGCTGTGTGTAAATTAGTAGAAAAATTAGGTGGTGAAATTGTTCAAGTTAATTTTTTAATGGAGCTTTCTTTTCTTCATGGTCGCAATAAGTTAGCGAAATATGATGTAAAAGGTTTACTTACTTACTAATATAATCTAAATTTAGATAGTTTAAATCCTTTCGTAAGGCCTTGTTTTATTGGGTTTTAAGAAAGGATTTATTTTTTTATAAAAATAGTTGCATATTTAAAAAATAATTGCAAACCTTTGTTTCAGCTAATTAAATAGCTAAAAATAAAATGATGAAAACCAATTCAAATAGTATTTACACTTTGAACAGCATTGCTCCTGCAATTGTTGTGGTTTTCGCTATTCTTACTTCGCGGTCTTCGCGGTCACGGGCTTAATTTTTCAAGTCTTTTTTAATGTGATGCTTTTTTGGCATCATATCTGTATATATATCATCGAATTTTAACATTGTTCAACTACCCTAAAGGAGTTCTTGTATCCAAGAATTATTTCTTTTTTTAGGCTTTTTGAATACTAATTCTCTGTTTTTGAAATGAATTCAAATCAGTTTTTCGTTATTCCTGCGAATGAATCTCACGTAGGATATGCTGAACAAATTTGCGAAGAAATGGCGCAATCTGCATTAGCCAGAGGTACTGGTATTGCAAGAAGAAAGCCTGAGTATGTAGCCAACAAAATGATTGAAGGTAAGGCTGTTATAGCACTTCATGCTGATGGAACGTGGGCTGGTTTTTGTTATATAGAAACGTGGAGTCATGGAGATTATGTTGCTAATTCAGGTTTGATTGTTAATCCGATTTTTAGAAAAGAAGGCTTAGCTAAAGCAATCAAAAAAAGAGTTTTTGAATTGTCTAAAAGTAAGTATCCTAAAGCAAAAATATTTGGTTTAACAACTGGTTTCGCAGTTATGAAAATTAACTCTGAGTTAGGGTATGAACCAGTACCATATTCAGAATTAACACAAGATGAAATGTTTTGGAAGGGCTGTGAAAGTTGTGTCAATTTTCAAATTTTGAAAAGTAAGGAAAGAAACAACTGTTTGTGTACTGCAATGCTTTATAGTCCTGAAGCTAAGGAAAAAGAGATACGAAATAAGATTGACCAGAAAGCAAAAGCTAAGGAACGTTTGAAACGTATGCAGAAGAAATATTCTCTTTTGAAAAGATTGCAAATGCAATTGAAAAAAACAGTCAAAAAAACACATCTATTTTAATTTTTAAACAACACAATCATGAATAATAAGAAAGTAGTTTTAGCATTTAGCGGAGGTTTAGATACAAGCTTTTGCGTAATTTATTTGAAAGAAGAACTGGGATATGAAGTACACTCTGTTGTAGTAAATACGGGAGGTTTTTCGTCAGAAGAAATGAAGGCAATTGAAGAAAAGGCCTATGCATTAGGTGTAACATCTCATACAACAATAGATGAAACAGAAGATTACTATAACGATAGTGTTAAGTATTTGATCTTTGGAAATGTTTTAAAGAATGCAACATATCCATTGTCAGTAAGCGCAGAACGTGTTTGTCAAGCTACGGCTATTGCTAACTATGCTAAGAAAATTGGTGCAGAAGCAGTTGCTCACGGTAGTACAGGCGCTGGAAATGACCAAGTGCGTTTTGATATGATATTCAATATTTTAGTACCTAATGTACAGATTATTACTCCGATTAGAGATTTAAAATTAAGTAGAGAAGAGGAGATTGCGTTCTTACAAAAAAATGGTGTTGAAATAAACGCTGAAAAAGCAAAATATTCAATTAATAAAGGTTTATGGGGGACTTCAGTAGGTGGAAAAGAAACCCTAACTTCTAATTTATATTTACCTGAAGAAGCATGGCCAACACCTGTGAGCAAGTCAACTCCAGAAACTGTGGAGATTGAGTTTGAGAAAGGGGAGCCAGTAGCATTAAATGGTAAAAAAATGAAACCTACTGAGGTAATTCAACAATTACAAGATTTAGCTCAACCTTTTGGTATTGGTAGAGATATTCACGTTGGTGATACAATTATCGGAATCAAAGGAAGAGTTGGTTTTGAAGCAGCAGGACCTGTTATCCTTGTAAAAGCTCACCATACTTTAGAGAAACATACGTTGACTAAATGGCAATTAAGTTGGAAAGAACAGTTGGGTTCTTTTTATGGTAACTATTTACACGAAGGACAGTTTCACGATCCAATTATGCGTGATATGGAGGCTTTCTTGACTAGTACACAACAAACTGTAAGTGGTAAAGTGATCGTTGAGTTGCATCCATATCGTTTTGTAGTTGTAGGTATCGAATCTGAACATGATTTAATGTCTAACAAATTTGGTAGTTACGGTGAGATGAATAATGCTTGGTCTGGAGAAGATGTAAAAGGGTTCTCGAAGATATTTGGTAACCAAGTAATGATTTGGCATAAAGTAAATAACACAAACCAAGAGTAATATGCAGAAGGTAAAAGTTGGAATAGTAGGTGGTGCTGGTTATACGGGAGGTGAATTATTACGTTTGTTACTTATTCATCCAGCAGTAGAAATAACCTTTGTACATAGTAAAAGTAATGCGAATAAGCCTGTATATGAAGCTCATGCTGACTTATTTGGTGATACTGATTTAGTTTTTACAGATGAGTTAAATCAGAAGATAGATGTACTATTTTTATGTTTAGGACATGGTGATTCAAAAGTTTTCTTACAAGAGAATCCAATTGACAAACACATTAAGATTATTGACCTAAGCCAAGATTTTAGATTGTATGAAACAGCAGGAGAGTTTGTTTATGGATTACCAGAATTGAACAAAGACAAAATTAAGGAAGCTAATTATATAGCAAATCCTGGTTGTTTTGCCACAGCAATTCAGTTAGCATTATTACCTTTAGCTAAGGTAGGTAAGTTAGGAGATGCTCTTTACATCAATGCATTAACGGGATCTACTGGTGCAGGACAACGACCTTCAGCATCTACACACTTTAGTTGGAGAGCAAATAATATCTCTGTCTATAAAGCTTTTACTCATCAGCATTTGAATGAAATAGGAGAGAGTTTAGCACAACTACAACCAAACTTTAATCAAAATATTAAGTTTATTCCTGAACGTGGTGATTTTGCAAGAGGGATTTTTGTTAGTGTAGTGTTAGAGTCTAAAGATACAATAGAAGAATTATTACAGCTATATAAAGACTATTATCAACCTCATCCTTTTACTCATATTAGTGATAAGGGAATAGACTTAAAGCAAGTAGTAAATACAAATAAATGCTTGATATCAATAACAAAACACGGTGATGATGTATTGATAACAAGTACAATTGACAACCTGTTAAAAGGAGCAAGTGGACAAGCAGTTCAGAATATGAACTTGCTTTTTGGATTGGATGAAAAAACAGGGTTACAATTAAAAGCTTCGGCTTTCTAAAAAGAGATTATTATGATGAAATTATATGATGTATATCCTTTAAATCCTATTGAAATTGTCAAAGGTAATGGGAGTTATGTGTACGATAAAACAGGTCAACAGTATTTAGATCTATATGGAGGACATGCTGTAATATCTATTGGACATACAAACCCACATTATGTTGCAAGTATCAAAAACCAATTAGATAATATTGGTTTTTATTCCAATTCAATTGAGATACCACAACAACAGCACTTAGCTGGATTATTAGGTGAAGTATCAGGTTTAAATGATTATCAATTGTTTTTGTGTAATTCTGGAGCTGAAGCAAATGAAAACGCATTGAAATTGGCATCTTTCTACAATGGCAAAAAGAAAGTAATTGCTTTCTCTAAAGCTTTTCACGGAAGAACATCATTAGCTGTTACAGCTACTGATAATCCGAAAATAGTTGCTCCTGTTAACGAAACGGACAATATTGTCTTCTTGCCTTTTAATGATGAGTCGGCTTTAGAACAAGCATTTGCTACTTATGGATCAGAAGTTACAGCTGTAATCATTGAAGGAATACAAGGAGTTGGAGGAATCCAAGTAGCAACGGATAGTTTCTTAGCAAAAATCAGAAGTCTTACGTCGCAATATAATGCAGTATTTATAGCAGATGAAGTGCAATGTGGATATGGTCGTACAGGGTCTTTCTACGCTGTGAATGATGGTGGAGTGGAGGCAGATATTTATACAATGGCTAAAGGAATGGGGAATGGTTTTCCTATTGGAGCTTTGGCAATTAGTCCTGAGTTTAAACCATGGCACGGACAGTTGGGAACTACTTTTGGAGGAAATCACTTAGCGTGTGCTGCTGCAATTGCTGTTCTTGATGTAATTAAACAAGATAACTTACTTCAAAACGCTAAAATTATAGGAGACTATTTAATGAGTGAATTGAAGGGAAATAATAAAATTCAGGAAGTAAGAGGTAAAGGACTTATGATTGGTATAGACCTTGCACCTGAGTTAAAAGATGTAAGAAAAGAACTATTGTTTAAAGATCACATCTTTACAGGGACTGCAAGTCCTAACGTAATTCGGTTGTTGCCTGCGTTAAATCTGACAAAAGCAGATGCAGATTTATTCTTAGAAAAATTCAACAACAGATTACAACAATTCTAAAATTACAATTACAATGAAACAGTTTTTTTCCGTAAAAGATATTCCGTCACTTTCTTTAGCTGCTAAAAGTGCTTTAGAAAGTAAGCAAAACCCATTCGCAGATGAAGCTTTGGGGAAACATAAAACAATTGGTTTGGTGTTTTTAAACCCAAGTCTGCGTACCAGAATGAGTACTCAAAAGGCAGCAATGAACCTCGGGATGAATGTTATGGTGATGAATATGACATCTGATGGTTGGGCGTTAGAAACTAAAGACGGAGTTGTCATGGATGGAAATACAGCAGAACACATAAAAGAAGCTGCTGCAGTAATGGGAGAATATTGTGATATCCTTGGGTTGCGTTCTTTTCCTGGGTTAAAAGATGCAGTAGAAGATTATAGTGAAGACTTGTTTAGCAAATTTTCTAAGTATTGTGGAAAACCAGTAGTGAGTTTAGAAAGCGCTACAAGACATCCCTTACAGAGTTTTACAGATTTGATTACAATTATAGAGCATAGCGACTATCAGTTTGACCAAGCAAAAGCACAGTATATTCCACAAGGAAAGAAACCTAAAGTAGTCTTGTCTTGGGCTCCTCACGTAAGAGCACTTCCACAAGCAGTACCTAATTCTTTTGCTGAGTGGATGTGCAAAGCACAGGAAGAAGGATTGGTTGATTTTGTGGTTACTCATCCAGAAGGTTATGCTTTAAATGAGGAATTCACAAATGGAGCAACTATAACGACAAATCAAGATGAAGCTTTAGTAGATGCTGATTTCGTGTATGTAAAAAACTGGTCAAGCTATGAAAGCTATGGGCAGATTACTTGTACTGATTCTTCTTGGATGTTGACATTAGATAAGTTAAAACCAACTAATAACGCGAAAGTAATGCACTGCTTACCTGTTCGTCGTGATTTAGTAATCTCTTCAGAAGTATTAGATAGTGACCACGCAATTGTAATACAAGAAGCAGGGAATAGAGTTTGGGCGGCACAAGCTGTTTTAAAAGAAATGCTAAAAAACCAATAGATTATGCAAAGCCTTACAGTAATAAAAATAGGAGGTAATATTGTAGATAACGAAGAGGCATTAACTGCTTTTTTAGATACCTATGCTCAGATTCAAGGACCTAAGGTCTTGGTACATGGGGGAGGGAAATTAGCTACTCGTATGGCTAACCAATTGGGTATTGAAACGCAAATGGTCAATGGGCGTCGTGTAACTGATGATGCGATGTTACCTATAGCTGTAATGGTTTACGCAGGATTGATAAATAAACAGATTGTAGCACAACTTCAACGTAGAGGATGTGATGCAATGGGTTTTTCTGGGGCAGATGCACAGGTAATCACCAGTCATAAACGTTCAGTCAAACCAATAGACTATGGGTTTGTAGGAGATTTTACACCAAAGGATGTAAATACACCTCGAATCAAACAATTGATAGAGATTGGACTTTGTCCTGTTTTCTCTGCAATTACGGCTGATAAGGAAGGTCAGCTATTAAATACAAATGCAGATACAAATGCATCTAACTTAGCAGTAGCTCTTGCTTCTCACTATGAAGTGAGCTTAGTTTATTGCTTTGAGCGCAGTGGTGTATTGCAAGACATTAACAATGAAAACTCAGTTATCTCTACTATAAATAGAGAGAGCTTCAATCAACTTAAAAATGCCGGAATTATAGCAGATGGTATGTTGCCTAAAATAGAAAATGCATTAGCTGCTATAGATCAAAATGTAAAGAAAGTGTGTATTAAGAAAGCAGAACACTTATTAAACGAACAAGCAGGAACTACAATTCAACTGTAATTGAACGATGCTTTGAATAAAATGATATTACATTGAAATGAAAAACGACTTAACAACACAAGCTATATATTTATTGGAGCAGATGATTGCTTCTCCTTCTTTTAGTAAAGAGGAACACTTGACATCGGAACTTATTGCTCAGTTTCTTGAGAAAAATGGCGTTGAAATACACAGAGAATTGTTTAATGTATGGGCTTTCAACAAGTATTACGACCCGAGTAAACCAACGATATTATTAAACTCTCACCATGATACGGTAAAGCCGAATAAGGATTATACAAGAGATCCTTTTAAGGCAGAGATAATCGATGGAAAGTTATTTGGATTAGGAAGTAATGATGCAGGAGGTTGTTTAGTTTCTCTAATCGCTACTTTTCTGTACTTCTATGAGAAGGAAGGACTGAAATATAACTTCTGTTTGGCTGCTACAGCGGAAGAAGAAATATCTGGTCAGAATGGTTTGGAGTTTGTTATTCCTAAGTTAGGAGAGTTGGAGTTTGCTATTGTGGGAGAACCAACGCAAATGCACTTAGCAGTAGCGGAAAGAGGGTTGATGGTGTTAGATTGTATAGCACATGGACGCTCTGGTCATGCTGCTCGTAACGAGGGGGATAATGCTATTTTTAAAGCAATAAAAGATATTGAATGGTTCAACACGTTTCAATTCCCTAAAGTATCGGAAGAGTTTGGACCTATTAAGATGAGTGTAACAATGATAAATGCAGGTACACAACACAATGTAGTTCCTTCTACTTGTGATTTTGTAGTTGATATCCGTGTTACTGATGCTTATACAAATGAAGAGGTATTAGAGATTATAAAACAAAATGTTACTTGCGAAGTAAAGGCACGTTCTACACGTTTAAAACCTTCGTCAATAGCTAAAGATCATCCGATTGTGAAAGCAGGTATATCTTTAGGAAGAGAAACGTATGGTTCGCCTACGACAAGTGATCAAGCTTTGTTGAGTATTCCTTCATTGAAATGCGGACCTGGAGATTCTGCCCGTTCACATACAGCAGATGAGTTTGTATATGTACAGGAGATAAAAGAGGGAATCGAATTGTACATAGATATGTTAACTAAAATTGTGTATTAAGATGAAATTATGGCAAAAGAATACTACTGTTAATCAATCGGTAGATACATTTACAGTAGGACAAGATAGAGTATTAGATATGAACTTGGCGGCTTTTGACGTATTAGGTTCATTGGCGCATACACAAATGTTGGAAAGTATCGGATTATTGACTTCTGATGAATTAGTTATTATTCAAAAGGAGTTAAAACAGATTTATAAAGAAATATTAGTAGGAGATTTTCAGATTGAAGATGATGTAGAAGATATTCACTCTCAAGTAGAGTTGCTACTGACAAGAAGAATCGGTGATGCTGGTAAAAAGATACATTCTGGTCGTTCAAGAAATGACCAGGTTTTAGTAGACTTAAAATTGTATTTCCGTTATGAAATAGAAGAAGTAGTTGAAAAGACAAAAATCGTTTTTGAAAAACTACAAGAGTTAAGCAATCAGCATAAAGAGGTATTAATGCCTGGATATACGCATTTACAAATAGCAATGCCGTCTTCTTTTGGATTATGGTTTGGTTCGTATGCAGAAAGCTTAGTAGATGACTTAGAGTTGATGTTAGCTGCTTGGAAGGTTACAAATAAAAACCCATTAGGTTCTGCAGCGGGTTATGGTTCTTCTTTTCCTTTAAACAGACAAATGACAACGGACTTATTAGGGTTTGGTAGTATGAACCACAATGTAGTATATGCTCAAATGGGTAGAGGAAAGACAGAGCGTATCCTTGCACAAGGATTAAGTGCAATTGCAGCGACATTGGCAAAGTTTGCAATGGATGGTTGTTTGTTTATGAATCAGAACTTCGGTTTTATAAAATTTCCAGATCATTTAACGACAGGCTCAAGTATTATGCCGCATAAGAAGAATCCAGATGTATTAGAGCTAATACGTTCTCGTTGTAATAAGATTCAAGCCTTGCCAAATGAAATAGCCTTAATGACTACTAATTTGCCTTCTGGTTACCACAGAGATTTGCAATTATTGAAGGAAAACTTATTCCCAGCATTTACGTCTTTAAAAGAGTGTTTAGATATATTGAATTTAATGTTAGATAACATTGAAATCAATAAAGAGATATTAAATGACCCTAAATATGACTATTTATTTAGTGTAGAGGTTGTGAATGAAAGCGTGCTTCAAGGAATGCCATTTAGAGAAGCGTATAAACAAATCGGTCTTTCTATTGAGGAAGGAACGTATAAACCTTCGAAAGAGGTGAATCATACGCATGAAGGAAGTATAGGTAACTTGATGAACGAGGCAATCAAAGCAGAGTTTGACTATGTATATAGTGGCTTTGGCTTTGACCAAGTAAATGAAAAACTAGTAAGTTTAGTGTTGTGATAGACGAAAGAAGGACTTTTCCACGCGGTGGAAGAGTCCTTCGTGTTTATATATTTCCATAATTATTTTAGCAGCTGTGCAAGAGTTTAATCTTGTGCAGTTTTTTTATGCCAATAGGTAAGTATAGAAGAACAGTGTTATAAAAAAGAAAAGCCCTTTCAATTAAGAAAAGGCTTTATATCTATTACATATCGTCATAGTCAACGTAAATCTCATCAGAAGTAACAAGTGCTTGACATGATAAAATATATCCATCTGCAATTTCATCATCTGTAAGGATGCTATTCTTTTTCATTACAGCAGATCCTTTAACAATCTTACACATACAAGAGCTACAAATACCTCCTTGGCAAGAGTATGGTGCATCAATACCTTCTTTTAAAATAGCATTTAGCAATACTTCACTTTTAGGCATTTCAAATGTAGTCTCATCATCATCTACAAGAACAGTTACTCTTGTAGAACCTCCTTCTGCTTCAATTGGGTCAACACCATCTGTATTTGGTGTGAAAATTTCATTTGATATTTTCTCTTTATCAATACCGCGTTCTACTAAAGTAGTAGTAACTGTATTAATCATATCTTCTGGTCCACATAAGAAGAAACGATCAAACTCTTTTTCTTTATGTTTGTTGTTTACTACAAAGTTGATAGCTGCTTTATCAATACGGCCAAAGATAGAGTTCTCTTCACGCACTCTTGAGTAAACAAAATGCACAAATAAACGTTCTGGGTATTGTTCTTGTAACAAGTGTAGTTCTTTGTGGAAGATTGTTTCTTCTATATTTTTGTTTCCGTAAACTAATACAAATTTACTATTTACTTCTTGCTCTAAAACTGATTTAAGAATTGCCATTACTGGAGTAATCCCACTTCCTGCAGCAAATGCAGCATAATTGTTAGAAGCGTTAGCAGTTGGTTCAAAAGTAAATCTTCCTTCAGGTGTTTCTACTTCTAATTGGTCTCCTGCTTTTAAAACTTCATTTGCATAAGTAGAGAATACACCGTGTTCTACTTTCTTAACAGCAACTCTAATTTCATTACTTGTAGGTGATGAACAAATAGAATATGCTCTTCTTATCTCTTTTCCTTCGTGTTTATGTTTGATGTTTAAGTATTGACCTGCGATATAGTCATAGTTGTCTTTTAAATCAGCAGGAATATCAAACACAATTGAAACTGCATTAGGAGTTTCTTTATGAACTTCTTTTACAGTTAATAGGTTGAATTTTGACATAGTTAGTTTTGTTTGAATCAAACAAAAATACAAAACCGATTGACTTTATTAAACTTTATTGTATCCTTTGACTCAATTTTATAGTATTTAGAAGTTTAGCGAATAAAAGAAAGCTTATAACTAAAAATTAGTTTATTATTTTAAATAGCATTAAATATGGTTTTGTTATTTATCAAATGTAATTTTCCACATTCCTCTAAGTTCTTTTAGATTATACCCTACTGCTTTGTCAAGAGGGTAATGTTCTTTTATCTTCAAATAGGTCTCTGTGTCGATATTTGAGTCTGGTGTTCCATGACACTTCAAGCAAGTCTCCATTCCAAGGTTTATACGCTTATAATAGATGTGTTTACCATTTTCTGCGATAAGACTATCTTGTAGTTGAGTATTCTCCTTAAATGCACTAAAAAGAGCTTTGTCATTTGCTGAGGTTAACTCATTATCTGCGTTTCTGTTTTTATCAGTAATGCGCTGAATTGTTGCTTCGTATTTTTTTGAAAGAGAATCAGTCAGTACTAATGCTTTTGTGTTACAAAACTCAACTCCATAAGTAGTGCCTCCTTTTTTAATTGCATTAGAAACATTTGACATTAAAGCTTTTTGAGTAACTACTGTTATAGAGTCTCCTTGTACTTTTAATGTTTCTAAGTCAACGGATGTTTTTTGTTTGTCGCCACAAGAAACCAATGAGATGATTGCGAAAGACAACAAAAGAACCTTTTTCATTTTCTTCAATTTTTAGTTAGTATCTCAAAATTAAATACTTGACATTTCTTTTTAAGTAACTTAGGTTACATTTCTTAAAAATTTAAAGTAAATAGTAAATAAAAGTGTTTAAGTGATTAATAGTAGTTTTCCTCTATGAGAAAGTGTTTTTTTGGGAGTAAAGTAATGAGAGGTATAAGTATAGTATAAATTAAAAAAGCCGACTCCATTTTCTGAAGTCGGCTTTATATATAAATATTTCTATTTAGAAGCTTGTTTTAAATTGCTCTAAGAAACGGATATCGTTTTCATAGAACATACGGATATCTCCGATTTGATATAATAACATTGCAATACGCTCAATACCCATACCAAAAGCGAAACCGCTGTATTCGTTTGGATCAATGTTACAGTTTTTCAATACATTAGGATCTACCATTCCACATCCCATGATTTCTAACCATCCTGTACCTTTTGTAATACGGTAGTCAGTTTCTGTTTTTAATCCCCAATAGATATCTACTTCAGCACTTGGCTCAGTAAATGGGAAGTAAGATGGACGTAAACGAATTTTAGATTTACCAAACATCTCTTTTGTGAAGTATAACAAAGTTTGTTTTAAATCTGCAAAAGATACATCTTTATCAATGTATAATCCTTCTACTTGGTGGAAGATACAGTGAGAACGTGAAGAGATAGCTTCGTTTCTAAATACACGTCCTGGAGAGATTGTTCTCAAAGGAGGTGTGTTTTTCTCCATATAACGAACCTGAACTGATGACGTATGCGTACGTAATAAATGCTCTGGATTTGTTTGCACGAAGAAAGTATCTTGCATATCTCTCGCTGGGTGATACTCAGGGAAATTCAATGCTTCGAAGTTATGCCAGTCATCTTCAATTTCTGGACCTTCTGAAATGTTGAAACCAATAGAGTTGAAAATATCAACAATTTGATTTTTTACCAATGAGATAGGGTGTCTTGAACCTATTTCTAATGGGTAACCTGGACGAGTTAAATCTCCATAAAGACCTTGAACATCTTTAGAATCTAAAGTTTCTTGAATTGATTTTACTTTATTTTCAATAGTGTTTTTCAGTGCATTGATAGCTTGTCCAAACTCTTTCTTTTGGTCATTTGGAACTGTTTTGAAGTGAGCAAATAAATCGTTTAAGATTCCTTTTTTAGAAAGGAATTTAATTCTAAATGCTTCAAGCGTCTCTTTATTATCGGTAGTAAACTGTTCCGCTTCACCGATATACTCTTTTATTTTATCTATCATTTTAAGTAAAGTAAAGTGCAAATTTACTGCTTTTCAATTAGACATAAAATTTAATACTGCTAATATTTTTATATTTCTTGTTAGTTTTAGCTAATAAAGCCACTTTCTAAAAAATAATTTACGATTGCTTCTTTCATTAGAACGCTTTGTTCTCCTGCTTTTAAAGCTGGTAAATGTTCTTTTACAATGTAATGTGGCCACCCATCTTCATCAAAATGATCAAATTCGTAATAACCATAAGGTTCTAATAAACGACAAATAGCAATGTGCATTAAATTTATTTTGTCGTCTTTTTTATATTTCTTTTTGATTTTCCCTCTTTCTTGTACGCCAATTAGGTAAATAATTGCTTCTAAGTCGAGAGTTTCTCCATCACCAAAGCGATCTGATATTTTTGTAACCAAGGTTTCCCATCTGGTTTTTAATTGTTCGTCTCTTGCCATATATTTTGCTATAGTACACAAAGATAGTATTTATCCGCATTGTAGAGTGGAAATTAATATCCTTTGCGATGGAGTGAGTGATGAGGTTAAGAAAAGACTTGATCTAAACTTGTTAAGGGCAACTGATGAAATATCGTTATTCATATTAGTCAGATTTGTAATATCTTCGCACTGTAAAAAATTAGTAAACTATGTTTTTAGATGTTATCGCTTTAATTGCACTTGTATTTGCTTTGTATAAAGGAATAAAAGATGGTTTTTTTGTATCTGTTGTAGCCTTTTTAGCAATATTTATTGGAGCTATTGGTGCATTAAAATTTTCAAACGTAGTTAAAGAATTCCTTTTTGATTCATTTGGGTGGCAAACTTCTTTTCTGCCTGTAATAGCATTTGTACTAACTTTTTTCTTTGCAATTTTAATTGCTAAGTTCTTAGCTAATATGGTAACTAAGTTTTTTGATGCTGTATTCTTAGGAATGTTTAATCGCTTTTTTGGAGCCTTGTTTCAAGTTTTAGTTGTTGTATTGGTGGGAAGTATGTTACTTTCGTTTTTTGATCAGATGAATGATATTTTTCAAGTAGTAGAGAAAGAAACATTAGAGGCATCTTATAGTTATCAAGTATATTTAGTTGTTTCAGATTCTATCTTACCAAGTTTCTTCCAATTGATTAAGACATTATTTGAAAAAAGCGTAGAAGTATTACATACAACTACGCCTTCTGAATCTGTTTAAATATTTTTAATAGTAGATTTTTCGATCCACCCTATCTCTTGATTGTCTAATCGAACTTTAATCCAAAGAGCATTGTGCTCTAAGATGTAAACCTTTGTTCCTGAATGGAGTTCTTTTAAGGTTTTAGAAGTGTTTTTGGCTTCTTCTTTTAAGTTCGTTTCTTGCGAAAAGATTATACCTGTTTCTTCTTTACCTCTATAGACTTCTTCAAATTTAGCAGCATAAATTGATGCTCCTAAACTTAATAAGGCAACTACAATCCAAACAAAACTTATTCTTTTAATTGAACTCTTCTCATTGAGGTAGTAAACAATAAAAGCAATTAAGATTGTAAAAGCTAAGATTGTTGCCAAGATTGACCATTGATCAGGAGTTAGTTTTCCAAGTGTTTGATGTAAGATATCTTGATTGTCATACTCTTTTACAATTGTAATATCATCTATTAAATTCTTGCGTGCATAACCTAAATTAGTTTCAATGCTTTTATCATTAGGTGTTAGTTTCAACGCTTTTTCATAGTAATAAACAGCATTGACATTATCGTTTGTACGATAAAAAGCATTTCCTAAATTAAAAAGTAATTCAGGAGATGTATTGTTTTGCTTCTCTAAATCTTGGAAGATGGCGATCGCCTCTTGGAACTTTTCTTTTAGAATTAGCTCATTTGCTTTGTCAAATTTTTCATTCCAATTAGCTTTTTGCCCCCAAGAAATGGTGCTCAATACAAATAATACGAAAGTGATAATATGCTTCATTTTTCTCTATTTGAATTGTTTTTCTAATTTACTAATTGCTTGAATTGCTTTCTCATAATCGTTTGTGATGTTTACTTGGTTGGTTGGAGTGTATCGTGCCCACTCACAAGCATTTTTTAAATTCATAAACTCAGAGATTGCATCTGTATCTATTTGTTTTTCTACTAATATCTCTTCGATATTTTCATTGCTCATTTCACTTGTTTCAATGTTCAATTTAGCTTTTAGGAAGTTGTGTAAACAACGTTCTAATGCTTCGTAGAATAACTCTTTATTGTTAAGGTTCTTTTTCGCTTCGCTAAGATATTTCTTTGCTAAACGATTGTTGTTTTTCAATCGTAGTCCTTCTGTATCACCACTAATTGCTCTTTGTCTATTAATTCCAAAAATAAAGAAAGGAATGGCGATGAACGGAATAAGCGTAAGTATATAGAATAGGTTTGTATTCCAATATTTTGTTTGATAAGGTTCTACGAAACTAGCTTTTGTTTTAAAAGGTTGAAATAATTCATCTGTATTCACAATATCTGTACCGACAGCGTCTTTGTTAGTTGGTAAGGTAGGACCTTCTAATACATTTATAACAAGGCTATCTGTATTGATTGTCTTGTACTTCTTTGTGCCTAAATCAAAATAAGAGAATTCCATTGGTTCAATATTGTACTCTCCCTTATATTGAGGAATGATAATATATTCATTACTTCTTTTACCTTGCATACCATAGATACCTGAATTTATTTTTTCTGCATAAACAGGATCGTAAATTTCTAAAGCCGAATGTGCTTTAGGCTGTGGCATAGTTAACAGGTTTAAGTTCCCTTTTCCAGACACTTCAACAGTTAGTTTCAGTTGTTCTCCTGCTTTTAAATCTGTTTTAGTAGGGGTAACTTTAAAGTCAAATGTTCCAACACCTCCTGAGAAGTTTTCTGGCTTTCCGGCTTCAGGTAAGGCTTTAGCATTGATCGTTACTTTATTTGTTGAAAACTCTTTTTCAATATATCCGTATTCTGGAAAACCAAAGAAATCTCGTCTTCCAGTAGGTACTTCTGCTTGAATGTTTAAAATTAAAGGATCTATAGATAAGGCACCTTCCTCTTGTGCCATTAACACGTCTTGTTTTAAAACAATATAGTGATAGTTCTCTCCTTTAAATTTCCCTTGTTTTACTTCAGGACGGCCATCTAAATTGATATTGTGAACCCAAAACTTCTCGTAGGTTGGGATTTGTTTACCCATATAACCTCCAATAGAAGTGTTGAAATATAGTTTGTATGTAATTGTAATAGGTTCGTTGATATACGGTTTGCTATTTGTTACTTCCGCTACCAAATGTATATTGTCTATCGACTGTTGTTGCACTTGATTAATTTGCTGTCTTGGATCTTGCTTTGCAACAGCATCTCCTACAGTAATAGTTACTGCTTTTGTCTTGTAAACTTGTCCATCAATCTCAATACTGGCTCCTTGTATTGTTAACTTTCCTTTACGTGTTGGTTGTAGAAAGTATGAGTATGTTTTGTTGAATGATTTTTGACCATTAGTCCAAGCGTAGCTAACAGATTGGTTCGGACCTCCAACTACTGTAAATCCATCAAATCGGGGAGGAGTAAAGTTGTCTCCATCTTTATTCATTGAAAAGTCAACACGAACATTTTCGTTTAAAGGCACGCTTTCTCTACTTACTTTTGCGTCAAAAGTAATTTGTGCAAAAATAGCTTGTGTGCTTATAAAGCATATTATTAATATGAAGTTACGCAGTGTTTTCATTGTTATTTACCAGTCTTTTTTTCTTTGTCCAGCAGGTACTGCTTGACCTTCTCCTTTATCACCTTTTTTACCTTTGTTAATCAAACGCTGTTGAATATCTTTTTCTTTTTGATTCATTGCGTCTAAGATACGATCAATTTGATCTCTACTTGGAGCTTGTGGATTATTTTGTGGTTTGTTATCCTTGTTTTGGTCGTTCTTATCGTCTTTGTTATCCTTGTTTTGGTCGTCCTTATTGTCTTTGTTATCCTTATTTTGGTCGTCCTTATAGTCTTTGTTATCCTTATTTTGATCGTCCTTATTGTCTTTATTATCCTTATTCTGATCGTCCTTATTGTCTTTGTTATCCTTATTTTGATCGTCTTTGTTGTCTTTATTATCCTTGTTCTGATCGTCTTTATTGTCTTTGTTATCCTTATTCTGGTCGTTCTTATTGTCTTTGTTATCCTTATTTTGATCGTCTTTATTATCGTCGTTTTGCTGAGGATTTTCTTCGTTTAGTTTTTTAGCTACAGCATAGTTGTAACGTGTTTCGTCATCTTTAGGATTGTTTAATAAAGCGCTTTTGTAAGCTTTTTCTGCTTCTTGGTAGTTTTTATTTTTCATATAAACATTACCAAGGTTGTGAAAAGCTCTATGTTTTTCAGCTTTTGTAGTTGCTGTTTGTGTTGCTCTTGTTAGGGCAGTGATTGCTTCTTTCGTATAGTTTTGTTTATATAGTGTATTACCCATATTATAATCTGCAGTAGATTTTGGGTTTTTAGATTTCGCAATTCTATAAGCTGCTTCTGCCTGTGTGTAGTGTTTTTGTTCGTAACCTTCATTTCCTTTATTTAAGGCTCTTCCTGCTGATTGAGCAAAAGAGAATAAAGTAAACAAACAAAATATAGCGGTGTAAAGTAAATTCTTCATTGTCTAATTTCTTAAGGTATTCTATTACTTTTCGTTGAAAAGATTTAGCTTCTTCATCCACAGTGTCTTTCTCTCTAAGATGAATAGGTCAATAAAAATTAGTAAAAAAGCTAAACCTAAAAACCATTGGTATTGCGCTTGAAATTCTGCAATCTGTTGTGATTCAAAGTCTGTTTTTTCTATTTTATTTAATTCATTTTTGATTAAATCTACTATCTCTTGGGTGTTAGAGCCATAGAAGTACTTTCCTCCAGTTGCATCTGCAATGTGTTTAAGGGTTGCAGGGTTTAACTTTGTTGTTACAATTTCATTGTCCCAATCTCTTTTATATTCAACTCCTTTGGCTGTACGAATTGGAATTGGACCTCCATTTTCTGTACCTACACCAATTGTAATGATTTTAATACCTTTTTGCTTTGCAATTGAAATTGCTCCATCCATTTCTTCTCCGTGGTCTTCTCCATCAGAAATAAGGATCATAACCTTACTTGTTTGCGGATTGTCAAAGTAGTTACTTGCTACGTAAATAGCATCTTCAAAGGCGGTTCCTTGTGATGATACCATATCCGTGTTCATCGACTGTAAGTACATTTTTGCAACATAATGGTCTGTAGTAATTGGCAGCATAGGAAAAGCACTCCCTGCATAACCAACAATACCTATTCTGTCTGGTCCAAGGTTATTGATAATTTGTGAAACAAGTTGTTTCATTTTGGCCATTCTATCCGGAGCCATATCTTGGGCAAGCATACTTTTAGATACGTCAAGTGTAAAGACAATATCAATTCCCTGTCTTTTTACAGTGACAACTTTTGTTCCGATTTTAGGATTAACTAAGGCAAATACAATAGCGGTTAATGCTACTAAGTAAATGCTGGCTTTAATTATTGTTTTATTCTTTGAACGATTTGGAGCCAAAACTCTCATTGCTTTTGATGTTGCAAATAAGCCTTGTCTCTTTTTTTTCCATATTATATCAGCAATAAATAGAATGACTAATATTGCGACTACTATTAATAAGAAAAGATATTTTTTATTGTCTAACTCCCACATAATCTATTAAATAAATCCTCTGAAAAGTGTTTTTTGTAAAATAAAATCTAACGCTAATAACACAAATGCTAATAATGCTAATAAGTGGAACTTATCATCAGAGTTAACAAACTTTTGTTCGTCTATTTTCGTTTTTTCTAATTGATTAATCTCTTCGTAAATAGCTGTTAACTTCTTCGTATCTGTTGCTCTAAAGTATTTTCCTCCTGTTATTTTAGCAATCTCCTTCATTAGCTGTTCATCGATTTCAACAGGTACTTTTTCGTAAACTATTTCTCCATTTGGTTTTATGCCTACTGGTGATTCTGCTAAACCATTAGTACCAATACCAATAGTATAAGTTTTAATGTTATACTCTTTCGCAATTTCAGCAGCCATTTTTGGATCAACTGTTCCTGTATTGTTAACACCATCTGTCAATAAAATGATGATTTTACTTTTAGCAGGACTATCTTTCAATCTATTTATAGCTGTTGCTAATCCTACTCCAATCGCAGTACCATCTCTTAAGTCATTATTGTACTTAATTGATTTCATATCGTTTAGAATAAGTATTTTATCACTGGTAACAGGTGTTTTGGTATAACCTTCTGCTGCGTAAATAACAAGCCCAATGCGGTCTGTTACACGTTGTTCAACAAAGTTTGCTGCTACTGTTTTTAGTGCTTCTAATCGATTTGGTTTTAGGTCTTTTGCAAGCATACTACCTGAAACGTCCATAGCCATTACTATGTCTATACCGTGAGTAGAATGTACTTTACTATCTACATTTACGATTTGTGGTCTGGCCATGGCTACAATAATCGCAGATAGTGCAAGTGTTCTTAATACAATGGAAATTGGTAGTAATTTAACTAATAGTGAACTATGACCAATAACGCTGTCTATAGAACTTAGTTTGATTGTTGCACGTTGTTTTTTTCTGTTTTTATACCATACAAACAAAGCAATTGGCAACAGTAAGAAAAGCCAAAAAAACTCTGGATTTGCAAATGTTATATTCTTCATCATTATTTCTGCTCTTGTTTATAAAGTATTGAGTCAAAGATTCGATTAACAATTTGTGGTGCTATAGTATCTTCTGCTAAATAGAATACCCATAGTATATCTTTATTGGCACCGTGTTGTGTTAATACTCCTTCAAATGCTATTTTTTCTTCTTTATTATTATCTGGATTTTCAAAGATAAAATCTCCTATTATTTTATTTCCTATGACTCCATTAGCATTCTCAAAACCTTCTTCTTTATATTGTAAATCATCAATTTTATTATTTTGAGTCATTGCTGTAATAGCATACGTTATAAGCTCTTTATCAGTGTACTTATATTCCTTAGTTGTTATTATATTGTTTAAAACAATGTGTAAAGGATCTTCTAATGTTTCAAATTTGAATTGTTGAATAGATTCTACTCCTTCTGGTTTTGTTTCTTGTATTATAGGTTCATTTTTTCTAATTAATACTTTCGGAGTACTAACTGTTATTCCTGGATCAGTTCCGTATGTACTTGTAATCCACTCTTTACCTAATAGTTTTTTAGAGTTGTCAAATGTAAACCAAGTATATTCTTCTTCTGATGATGTGTTTACAATATATACTATTCCACATAGTAACATCAGAACGATTGAAGTCGAAATAGGAACCCAAATACGAAAACGTTGTTTCTTTAATTTGCGCTCTTCTCTCAAACGGATGCGTTCTGTTTGAGTTGCAGCAGAAATAGGATAAGCCGTGTTAATATCATCTACAACTTGTTGTATTTTACTTGTATCGGCTGTGATTTGTCCTTCATCAGGTTGAGACTTAGCAAATTTTACTAAATCGGCTGTTTCAAGAATTCGCTTTAAATCCTTAATTATCTCTGGTTTTATCTTGATCTTTTTCTCGTTTAAAGTAGCCTTTAAAATAGTTATAATTTCAAATGTTGTAAGCTCTTTCGCAGAAATACCAAAAGTGTCCTCTATAAAGGCACGAGCAATGTTAGTCATATCTGAATAGTATGGCTTTGCATCTCCTCGGTTCCAGTTTTTCTTCTCTTCAAGTTTCTTTAACTTCTTAACTGCTTTTTCAAAAGGTGTTTTATACTTATCGTCTTCTGTTTGATTTCTTTCTTGTCGTTTTTTGATGTACAAATACATTGCAAAACCTATTAGAATAGAAACAAGTAAGAAAACAATGTAATACCAGTTTGTAGAAAAGGAAGCTCCTTCTGTTGAAATGTTTTTAATATCATATAAGGGTTGTTTGATAGTATCTACTTCAACTCCTTGTACTTGCATTTGAATTGAATCTGTGTGAAATACTTGTGCATCTACGATAATTGGTAGCTGAGGAACAGTAAATGCTCCTTCATCAAACATAGTTAAATGATATTTTTTTATTAGTTCTTGTGTATCGTTATCAATGATTGTATCTGTTGGAAATGTTTCTACAACATCAAAACGACCAATTTCGTTTGTTTCAGGAAAGGTAATATGTGCACCTTGTTTTGTATGTGCTTTTATTGTGTACAAAAAAGTATCTCCTATCTTGATATTGTTTGTATCTACAATAGTTTCAATTGGCGTTTGTGCCAATGAAGTTAGTGCTGATAAAAGCAAAAAGGCGATTGTATATAGAAAATTAGATTTCATTTCTCTTAAGTTATCTTGATTTGAAGTACCCTAATAATTTTTTAACATAACTATCACCTACTTCGATGTTGATAGTTCCGGCTCCGCATTTTTGGAAGACTTTATTAAAAATTCCTTCTTGTTTTAAAAAGTAAGTAGTGTATTCTTTTCTCAACGTACTATCTGATGTATTAATTATTTGTTCTTGATGTGTTTCTGCATCAAAAACATTAATTAAACCAACATTTGGAAGTTCTTTTTCTCTTTTGTCATAAACTCTAATTCCCGTTATGTCGTGTTTTTTAGCAGAAATTTTAAGTGTATGTTCATAATTTGGTGTGATAAAGTCTGAAAGTACAAATACTATAGCTTTCTTTTTTAAAACCTTTGAAAGGTATTCTAAAGCTTGCCCTAAGTCTGTTTTTTGACTTTTTGGCTTAAAATTGATCAGTTCTCTAATGATACGTAAAACGTGTGTCTTACCTTTTTTCGGAGGAACAAATAATTCAATTTGATCAGAAAAGAGGATTAAACCAATTTTGTCGTTATTTTGTGTAGCTGAAAAGGCTAAAGTAGCTGCTATTTCAGTTATTATATCTTCTTTAAATTGATCGGAAGAACCAAAACTTTCAGATCCGCTAACGTCTACCATTAGCATTAAAGTAAGTTCTCTTTCTTCTTCAAAAACTTTTATGTAAGGTTCATTATAACGTGCTGTAACGTTCCAATCAATTGCACGTATATCATCTCCAAATTGATATTGGCGAACCTCAGAAAAAGTCATTCCTCTTCCTTTAAAAGAAGTATGGTATTCTCCCGAAAATATGTGATCGCTTAATCGCTTGGTCTTTATTTCTATTTTTTTGACCTTCTTTAAAATGTCTTTGGTATCCATGACTTTACCTTTCAAATTTAGTTAATTGGAAAACCTATTTATAAGACTATAAATAGGTTTTCAATATTTCGTTATTTAGAATGCTATTATGGCACTTCTATCTCATTAACAATTTGATTAATAATATCAACAGAAGTAATGTTTTCTGCTTCAGCCTCGTATGTTACTCCAATACGGTGACGTAGTACATCAATTACCACAGCTCTAACGTCTTCTGGAATTACATATCCTCTTCTCTTGATAAATGCATAACATTTAGCAGCTAATGCTAAGTTGATACTTCCACGTGGAGATGCTCCAAAGCTAATTAATGGTTTTAATTTGTCTAATTTATATTGCTCAGGATAACGAGTAGCAAAGATGATATCAAGAATGTATTTCTCAATTTTTTCATCCATATATACTTTTTTAACTGCTTCTTGAGCTCGTTTAATTTGATCAATTGTAATGACAGGGTTAACTTGTGGTTTTTCTCCTGCAAGGTTTTGACGAATTACAAGGCGTTCGTCTTCCATCTTAGGATAGTCAATCACTGTTTTAAGCATAAAACGGTCCATTTGAGCTTCTGGTAAAGGATATGTTCCTTCTTGCTCAACAGGGTTTTGTGTTGCCATTACCAAGAATGGTTTGTCTAATTTGAATGTATCATCGCTAATTGTTACTTGCTTTTCTTGCATTGCTTCAAGTAGCGCTGATTGTACTTTTGCTGGAGCACGGTTTATCTCATCCGCTAAAATAAAGTTAGCAAAAATAGGCCCCTTGCGAATAGAGAAGTCATTCTCCTTTACATTATAGATCATTGTACCAATAACATCTGCAGGTAGTAAATCTGGGGTAAATTGGATACGGTTAAACGATCCATGAACAGCTTTAGCTAATGTATTAATGGCTAAAGTTTTCGCTAATCCAGGTACTCCCTCAAGTAATATGTGTCCTTGTCCTAATAATCCAATTAGAAGACGATCTATCATGTGTTTTTGTCCCACAATTACTTTATTCATCTCCATCGTTAGAATATCGATAAACGCGCTTTCTCTTTCTATAAGTTCATTTAACTCGCGGATATCATAGTTTGATCCTGTTGTGTCCATGTGTATGTTTGTGTTTTTTATCTAAAATAATGCTCTTTTATAATAATAACTGCAAATTCTAAAAATATTATCAACCAGGTTGTTAATGTATGGTTAAATCTAAATTACAAATTTGAATATTGGGCTTGAATTATGAGTTTCTTTTTATAATTTTAAGAACAAAACCCAAAAGTCGTGATTAATAAGCGTTTACTCATTAAAAATCTACTTGCTCATTACGATGAGAATAGCTTTTACGATAAGAAAAGGCAACTCAATTTACATACTAAATCAGGAAAAGCAAAATTCTTGAAGCATATCTGTGCCTTATCTAATTCTAACCCGGATAACAACTCTTATTTAGTAGTTGGAATCGAGGATGAAGATAATGAAATTGTCGGTGTTGACTTCTATGATGATAGTAAAATTCAAAATTTAATTAATGCGTATTTAAATAATCCTCCGATTATTACATATGATAATGTTACTTTTTCTGATTTGCCAAAGGATAAAGTAGTTGGTTTGGTTACGGTTCAGGCTAATGAAGATATTACAAGTTTTAAAAGAAATATTGGTGAAATTGAAGCGGAAACTTATTATGTTCGTATTGGTAGTACATCTGTGCCGGATGTTGTTATTCCAAAAGGTTGTAATAGGGAAATTGTAAATAGTATTGAAGCGAGTTCTCAAAATGATCTGAAGAGTATTTTGGATAGTGTTATTACATTTATGACGGATACACATCGAGATATGAAACCTCGTTATAATGTTTTTAAGGAGCAGTTTATTATTTGTTGGGCTGGAAATAAAAAAGTAATTAGAGGCCAAGTTTTCTTTTCTCGTGTAGATATTGAGTTTGTCAATGAACATTTAAAACTTTTTTATTCTGATTTGGATGTTGTAACGATTGTCTATAACGATAATGAATTCATCATAACCGAATACCTAAACTTAGGGCTAAATGATAAAACAAGTTATTATCGCTTTGAAGAAGTTTCCATTTCTTTTCAAGAAAATGGTACGTACGCAATAGGAAATAGATTGTTGTTCCAACCGCCTTCTTATAACAGAAATATTCTTGGACATATTTATGGTAATAGCTTGAGGGTGATTTATAAAATTACTAACGACTTAAAATTGACACCAAAAGAAGAGCGTATTCTTAGTAAGCTTTGTTTTAATATGATGCTTTGTTATCTTAATGGGTTTACAAGGGCAAAAGATGAGTTGATTGAAGTTAAAGATTATTTAAAACAGTCATCAGATCCTCAGTTGTTCATAGCCTTTAAGGAAGTTATGCGTATCTTACGAAAACTTAAATATGAAACAGATCAAGATGAGTAGAGTTTTAGTTATAGGAGATATTCACGGTGGATATAAAGCATTACTGCAGGTTTTAGATAAGGCTAACATTTCATCAAAAGATACTTTGATTTTTTTAGGTGATTATGTGGATGGGTGGAGTGAATCAGAGAAAGTTGTAGAATATTTATTGGCTTTAAAGAATACCAATAATTGTGTTTTTTTAAGGGGAAATCACGAAACACTTTTGTTAGATTGGCTAACGACTAAAGAGGAAAATTCAATGTGGGAATATCACGGAGGCCTTGCTTCAATGAAATCGTACTCGAGTGATAATATGGAGGAGGAACAGCTTCAAAGACATATTACTTTTTTTAAAGGGTTAGAAAATTATTATTTAGATGAACATAATCGTTTATTTGTTCACGCGGGTTTTACAAATCCAAGAGGTGTTGGTGCAGAGTTCTTTAGAGAGTATTTGTATTGGGACAGAACATTGTGGGAGATGGTGATGGCAATGGACTCTTCAATTAAACCTGACAGTGTTTTGTATCCTAAACGACTTAAACAATATAAAGAGATATTTATTGGGCATACTCCTGTTACGAATTTCGGATTTACAAAGCCTACAAATTTTATGAATGTTTGGAATATTGATACTGGTGCTGCCTTTATGGGGAGGATAACTGTAATGGATATTGACTCTAAAGAGTATTGGCAGAGTGATATAGTTGCAGATTTTTATCCAAATGAGGAAGGTAGGAATCATAAATAATGATTGATTTGTTATATTTGCCAAAAATTTATTGAGTTATGAGAAAATTATTTTTAGCGCTATTATTAATAGGAGGAACTCTTGGGGTTAAAGCTCAAGCAGTTAATGAGGTTAAAGTGAATGTGTTAAACACGTTGGTTATGGCTTCTGTTGAATTAGGATACGAACATTTTATTGATCACAATCAATCTATTGGAGCTAACTTCAATATTAATGACCGTTTTTCTTACCACGCAGAGAAAAGCAGTAGAAACCAAAAGTTTAAGACAAACAGTATTTTAGTAAACTATAACTACTATTTTGGAGGAAAATCTGATGCTAATGGAAGTGGATATGTTGTGTCTCCTTTTATGAAATATCGTTTTGGTAATTTCGAAGAAGATAGATTTAATGATGTTTCTAACCAAGTTGAGTTAGATAAAGTAGATATGAATAGCTTTATCTTTGGTGTAGGAGTTGGTTATAAATGGGCTTTAGGTGATTCTTTCACAATTCACCCATTTGTTGACATCGCTCGTAACTTTAGTAGTGAAGTAAACGACCGTTTCAGTGCAATTGAAGTTAATGCTGGTGTAAATATCGGATATAGATTCTAATTAGAATTTTAATATATAGAAAAAGGGATGCTTATGTAAGCATCCCTTTTTTTGTATGATTTCTTCTGTTTAGAAGTCAAATTTAATTCCTTGAGCTAATGGTAAGTCTGTTCCGTAGTTGATCGTATTTGTTTGTCTTCTCATATATGCTTTCCAAGCATCTGATCCTGACTCACGACCTCCACCAGTTTCTTTTTCTCCTCCAAATGCTCCTCCAATTTCTGCTCCTGAGGTTCCAATATTCACATTGGCAATACCACAATCTGAACCTGCGTGTGATAAAAATAGTTCCATTTCTCTCATATTGGTAGTGAAGATTGATGAGGATAGTCCTTGTGGAACATTGTTTTGCATATCAATTGCTTCTTCTATTGTTGAATATTTCATAACATATAGAATAGGAGCAAATGTTTCTGCTTGTATAATTTCAAAGCTGTTTTTTCCTTCAATAATACACGGTTTTACATAACAACCGCTTTCATATCCTGAACCTTCTAATACACCGCCTTCAACGATTATTTTACCTCCTTCTTGTTTTGCTTTTTCAATTGCATCCAAGTAGTCTTTTACTGCTCCTTTATCAATTAGAGGACCTACGTGGTTAGTAGCGTCTAATGGATTACCAATTTTTAATTGAGCATAAGCTTTTTGAAGTACGTCAAGTGTTTTGTCGTAAACGCTTTCGTGTATGATTAAACGTCTTGTAGATGTACAACGTTGTCCTGCTGTTCCTACAGCTCCAAATACAGCTCCTACTAAAACCATATTTATATCTGCGTGTTCTGATACAATAATCGCATTGTTTCCTCCTAATTCAAGAATAGTATTTCCAAAGCGTTCTGCTACAGTTTTTGATACGTGTCTTCCGATACGTGTAGAACCTGTAAATGATACTAATGGAATGCGAGGATCATTGTTGATTAAGTCTCCACACTCGTTACCTATAACTAAGTTTGAAACTCCTTCTGGAATGTTGTTTAACTTGAATACTTCTGAGATAATGTTTTGGCAAGCTACACCACAAAGAGGCGTTTTTGAACTCGGTTTCCAGATACAAACGTCTCCACAAACCCAAGCAATCATCGTGTTCCAACTCCATACAGCAACTGGGAAGTTGAATGCAGAGATAATTCCAACGATTCCGATTGGGTGCCACTGCTCATACATTCTGTGCATTGGTCGCTCTGAATGCATTGTTAAGCCGTATAATTGACGTGATAAACCTACTGCAAAGTCACAGATGTCAATCATTTCTTGAACTTCTCCAAGTCCTTCTTGTAAGCTTTTACCCATTTCATAGGAAACAAGCTTTCCTAAGTATTCTTTTTTATTGCGTAGTTCTTGTCCGATTTGACGTACAATATCTCCTCTTTTAGGAGCTGGAACAAGTTTCCAATCTTTATACGCCGCTTGAGCAGTTTGCATAACTTTTTCGTAGTCCTCTGCTGTTGACGCTTTTACTTTTCCAATTAGTTTGCCGTCTACAGGTGAATAAGATTCAAGAACTTTTCCATTTGAAAAGGATGTTGAACCTGTAGAAGACCCTTCGTTTACTTCTTTTAAACCTAACATTTTCAGAACTTCTGAAATGTCGATTTGGTTAGTTACTGTACTCATTTTTTTAGTTTATAGTTTTTATATGGTTGATATAATGCTAATATAAAAAAAAAACACAGTATTTAATGTAAACACCTAAATAGTTCTATTTTGTAAACTTAGGGTTAGTTGGCATAACGGTATGACAACATTCACAAGTACGCAATTCTTCTGAAGAATAGAAGTGTTTAAAGTGTGGTAAGAAATCAGTTTCTATATTGGTTAACTCAAAGTAAACTTCATATAGCTTGTGATTACAGTTCTCACAATACCACATCAGTCCATCTTTAGAACCTTTTGCTTTTCGCTTTTTCTCTACAACTAAGCCTACTGAGTTCTCTGTTCGGATAGGGGAATGCGGTACTTTAGGAGGGAGTAAGTAAATATCTCCCTCGTTTAAAGTAATGCGTTTTTTTTCGTTATTTTCTTGTATATCGATATAGATTGTTCCTTCTAATTGAAAGAAGAATTCCTCTGCTTCGTTGTAATGAAAGTCTTTACGTGCATTTGGTCCACCAACGACCATAATAATATAGTCAGAAGACTCTGGATATAAATTTTTATTGCCAACAGGGGGTTGTAATAAGGATTTATTCTCCTTTACCCACTTAAAAATATTAAATGACGATGTTGTACTCATAGCGTTATTAATTACTTCTACTTAACCAACTTTGCGGATTGTTGATGTCTGTATTGTGTGAAAGTAAAAACTTCAGTACTGTTTTTCCAGTACTATTAGTGTTAACTGTTCCAATGTTTTGTTTGATGCTTACTTTATCTCCTTTTTTCACAGATACATCACTTAAGTTTTGATAAACAGTAATGTAATCCCCGTGTTGAATAAGTACAGCTTTATTTCCTCCAGGTAATACTTGTACTTGTAATACGTCTCCTTGGAATACAGCTCTTGCTTTTGAACCAGCCTCTGTCGTAATCTCTAATCCACTATTGTGAATTGTAAGGTGTGTTTGTACTGGGTGTGGCTGGTCTCCATAAGGCAACGAAATATATCCTTTGCTTACTGGCCAAGGTAATTTACCTTTATTTGATTTAAAGTTATCTGCTACTATTTTCTCTTCTGGTGTAAGTTCAAATGCTGTTGCAGATTTACTTGTTGTAGTAGATTTAGTAGTTGTTTTACCTGCTTTTGCAGCTTTTTCACGAGCAATACGGTTAGCTTCTTCAATTGCCTCTTTAATTAATTGCTTAATTTTGCGGTCAATTGCTTTTGTTTGCTCTTGTTTATTTTTAATGTCTTGATTGTATTTCTTTTGATCTTTTTGAACAATTGCTACCAAGTCTTTTTGCTCTAAAAGGTCTTGTTGTAAATTCTTTTCATTTTTTTGTTGTTCAGCCAAAAGTTTTCGTTGTCTTTCTTTTTGAACTTCAAGTTTTACTAAAGCCTCTTTTAGTTCTTCTGCTTTCTCTTTTACTTCTTCTCCCTGTGCTTTTCTATAGTCAGCATATTGCTTCATATATTGTACGCGTTTATATGCCTGTACAAAGTTGTCAGATGATAAAATAAACATAATACGACTTTGGCTCGATTTAGTTTTATATGACTTTAAAACCATCTTAGCATAATCGTCTTTCAATGCTTTTAATTCAGCTTGAAGAGCATCTACTTCTCTCTGTGTCTTACTAATTGTAGTATTAGTTGTAGCAATTTGCATCTGAACATTTTGAATCAATTGTCTGTTCAGGTTTATCTTTCTATTTTGCTCTTCTATTTCAGCAAGAATATTACGTTCCTTAGTTTTTTCTTTTTGAAGTAGGTCTTGTACTACTTTTATCTCAACTAAAATTTGCTGTTTTTTACGTTCTAATTGTTCTTGCGTCTCTTTTGTTTGTCCCCAAGCAAACACAGTAAATAAGAAAAATAGGATGTAATATGCTCTTGTCATTTGTAGAATACTTCTGTGATTTGATCTTTTTAATTTAGTCCAACTCGCTTATAACCAGATGGTACTTTGTATTTGAAGTTTAAATCTTCATTAAAAGTAACATTGTCATAACGGATGTTCAAATGTATGGTTTTTTCTTGTCTTGCGAGAATATTAATTTCAGTTGGTGTAGTAAACTTATCTACCTTTTTATAACTTGGATAACTTATAGTTACGCTTCGATTTTTTGCTGTTTCTGATATCTCTTCTTTTTTCAATAGACCACTTTTATCTTCGAAGTAAAAAGCAGATTGAATATCTTCTTCTACGGCTGCTTCTAACTTGTGAAGACCATCTTCTATTGTACTATTGAGTTTTTTATTGAAACTTTTGCTATCAATAGCTTGACCTAATAAAAGGTTTTGAAACCGGTTGAAGTCTAATTCTGTACCAACCCATTTGCTTAAAACACTAAAATCTCCTTCAAAGTAAACGCCATTGATTTTCTCGTAATATTGAACTTGTTCTGGTGTTACAAGTGCTTTTGCTACAGGAAAACCTAAAAAGCGCACATTAATAAGTATTTGTTTGTCTTTTTCGATTAGTATATCCATCCCAAATTTGCGTGATTCTTTGTCAGATTCGAATGACGCTGAAGAACGAATTGCTGATGTGGTAAAGTCGTTATTATTTTTGTTGTGGTTGTTTAGTATCGTTAATACAGTTTTTGAGTTTGTTGCATCTTTTTCATCTAATAAAGAGCCAGAATTGCCTTTTTTACAACTAATAAGTAGGGAAATGCACAAAAATGTGAATACTATCTTTTTCATAACTACACTTGGAATAATCTGTTTATAGACAAGCAAGATAGATAAAAAAAATCCGTTTTAAATTACTTTAAAACGGATTTAATATTTTTAGTCTAATACAGAATAATCTCCTATACTAATGTTGGTATGCTTACCATCATATTTTGCATAGTTACCAATCATAGCATTGTCTAATTTCGCATTGCGAATAGTTGCGTTTGTTTGGATAAGACTATTTTCAATAGTTGAATCTTCTACGACTGAATTGTCTCCTAAAGAAACGTTTGGTCCAACTGTTGCATTTTTTAATACAACGTTATTTCCAATATAACAAGGTCTGATGATTGTACTGTTTTCAATTGTAATGTTTTCTGCTACAAAGTTTTCGTTGTCTTTTTCTAAGAAATTCAACATTCTTGTATTTGTTTCTACAGTTACATCTTTGTTTCCACAGTCCATCCACTCATCAACTTTACCAGGAACGAATAACATTCCTTTTTGCTTCATATTTTCTAAAGCATCAGTTAGTTGGTATTCTCCACCTTTGATGATATTGTTGTCAATTAAGTATTCTAATTCTTTACGTAGAACTTCTCCGCTTTTGAAGTAGTAAATACCGATAATTGCTAAATCAGAAACAAATTCTTTTGGTTTTTCAACGAAGTCAACAATTTCGTTTTTTTCGTTCAGTTGAACTACTCCAAAAGCACTTGGGTCTTCTACTTGTTTTACCCAAATTACACTGTCTGCTTCTTTGTTTAAGTTAAAGTCTGCTCTGAATAATGTATCAGCATAAGCTACTACGATTGGTCCTTGCATACTTTCTTTTGCACAAAGAATAGCGTGTGCTGTTCCTAAAGCTTCGTTTTGGTAACAGATTGTTCCTTTTGCACCTAATTTCTCTGCAATAGCAATTAAATCTTCTTCTACTTTTTTACCGAAACTTTCGTGGATGATAAAAGCGATTTCATCAATTTGGTCATTTAATACCTTAGCGATGTCTTCTACTAATCTATGTACAATTGGTTTTCCTGCGATTGGAATTAACGGTTTAGGAACCGTTAATGTGTGTGGACGTAAGCGTGAACCACGTCCAGCCATTGGCACGATTATTTTCATTTTCTAATTTCTTTGTATTTACTTCACTTATTTTACTCCTGTACTACCAAAACCACCAGCTCCTCTTTCTGTTTCATTTAAAACTTCTGCTGTTTGCCATTGAATTTGTTCAAATTTGGAAATAACCATTTGTGCAATACGTTCTCCGTTTTCAATTACAAATGGCTCTTTTGATAGGTTTACTACAATAACTCCTATTTCTCCTCTATAATCAGCATCTATCGTACCTGGGCTATTTAATAATGTAATACCTTTTTTAGCTGCTAATCCACTTCTTGGTCTGATTTGAGCTTCATATCCTTCTGGTAATTCAATGAATAATCCTGTCGGAACAATTGCTCTTTCAAGAGAATTTAATGTAATAGGCTCCGTTAAATTTGCTCTTAAATCCATACCTGCCGACTGTGAAGTTTCATAGTTTGGCAATGAGTGTTGAGATTTATTTATGATTTTTACTGTAGTCATACTTGTCTTTTTTATAGATAACAAATATAAAAAAGATATGAGTATATAAATAATTTATCGCTTGTTGATGTACGTATTAACATTTTTTAGTCGTTTTGTTATCAGATTTTAGAGAGGTTTTAAATTGAGTGTTTGTATAGTGTATGTATACTCCTTGTATAGTCAATGTATACTTTCTATGTAAAAGTGTACATTGACTATACATAAAATACACAATGAATATAGAAGCATTAGGATTAATAGGAGAATAAATGTTGCTGTGCTATCATTGTTATTTTGCTAATTTTTATAACAATAGATCGTAGGGCTATTGTATTTAAGATTGTACTTTTGTTTTCAAGTCATAAGAAAAAGCACAAATGAATCAAGAAAAAAAGTTTTTTAGCCTTAGTACAATCTTAAATAGAGTAAAGACTATTGTGGATGACGTTATTGCTGGAAATGCTTTTTGGGTTCGTGTTGAGATATCTCAAATCAAAGAGGATAGACGAGGACATATCTATTTAGATTTGGTAGAGAACAAAGATGGTGTTGTTTTGGCTAAATGTAGGGCTACTATTTGGCAAAAGAATGCTGTTGATATCAAAAGTAGATTAGCCGAAAATGCCAAGGAAATACTGAAAGATGGCTCTGAAATATTGTGTTATTGTGAGATTGTTTTTAGTACGGTTTACGGACTTTCTATTAATATATTGGATGTTGATTTGTCTTTTTCTTTAGGAGAGGTTGAACGTATTAAGCAGGAGAATTTAAAGAAACTGAAGGAAAATGGTTTGTTGGATCTAAATGCACGATTCCACTTACCAAAGGTTATTCAGAAAATAGCATTGATTAGCTCTGAACGAACAGCAGGACATGCTGATTTTGTGAATCAATTGACTAAAAATGAGTATGGCTATGTCTTTCACGTTACAGCGATAGATTGTCAGGTACAAGGTGAGTTTGCTTATGTGTCGATTATTAAAGCACTGAAAACAGCAAATGATTTAGAGTGTGATGCAGTTGTTGTTATAAGAGGCGGAGGGGCTGCTTTGGATTTAGATGTGTTTAATAATTACGCTTTAGCTGAAACGATTGCTAAGATGAATATGCCTGTTTTAACGGGAATTGGTCATGAAACAGATAGTACTGTGGCAGATTTCGTAGCAAATAGGTTTTTTAAAGCACCGAGTGCAGTGGCTGCGTTTATTGTAGAAAAAGCATACCATTTTGATGTGAATATTTCTCGTACCTATGATGGTATTATGCAGCTGTACAGACAACAAGTTACTATGAATAGGCATTTTGTTGATGTGACAGATAAGGAAATTAAATCTAAATCACTTGCGATTACTCGTTTGAAAAGGGGAGAACTTCACTTGGTTTCTAATCGGTTGATTAGTGAAGTAAAAAAGAGAATGGCTAAAGAAGAGTCTTTCTTGGAAATAAGTAAGCAAGCAATTGTGTTTCGACCTAAAACAATTCTTACAAAACAGAACCAGGTTTTGAAAGAGAAGGGGAGGATTATTTCTTTTTTAGGTGAACAAATGTTAGATACTCAAAAGCATACATTGGCTGTTTTACAAGAAAAATTGGGCTATCACGTGAATGGTTTTTTAAGACGTGAAAAAATTAGAATTAATGCGTTGGAAGAAATTCCTCAGCTTTATGATTTAGAGACAATCTTGAAAAAGGGATTTTCGATTGTTAGATTGAACGGAAAAACAATAAACTATAATACTGAAATGAAAGAAGGTGATGAGTTAGAGGTTATGGTTTTTAATAAAATATATATAATTACTTTAGGAAGTATTAAAGAGGTAGTATTATGGAACAACTTACTTATGAAAGCGCAGCTTTAGAGCTTGAAGAGATTTTAGAAGATTTAAAGAATGATGAAGTTACTGTTGATGAGCTTGCTCAAAAGGTTGAAAGAGCTTCTAAATTAATTGTTTTCTGTAAAGAAAAATTGAATTCAACGGAAAAACAAGTGGAAGGTATTATAGAACGATTAGGTTTATAAATGAAGAGGACTTTGTACAATACAAAGTCCTCTTTTTTGTTTATTTATGTTGTTCAGTAGTACTATTACTGATAAACTGCCTTACATCATCGGATGAAGGGAGTTCAAATATTTCTAAATGGAAGTAATCAACGGATGCTAATACGTGGTCAAATAAGTCTGCCATTACATTTTCATAGAATACCCATAATGTACTATTGGTAAACATATACAACTCTAATGGTAATCCGTGTTCTGTTGGTTGTAGATGCCTTACCATTAAGTAAAACTCTTTGTGAATGTTTGGGTTTTGTTGAGCATAACGCAATACATAGGCTCTGAAAAGTCCAATATTAGTCATTTTTCTTCCATTGACTGGCATCGACTGGTCTGCTTGTGTTTTCTCATTATATTCGTCTATTTCTTTTTGACGTTCTTCAATATAAGGTGCTAATAGTTGTATCTTTTTTAAATTCTCAATCTCGTGTTTTTCTAAAAAACGAATTGAAGACATTTTGATATTAATACTACGTTTTATTCTTCTTCCTCCTGAGTTTTGCATACCTCGGTAATTCTTAAATGAATCACTGATTAAAAGATAGGTTGGAATTGTAGTAATGGTTTTATCAAAATTTTGAACTTTTACGGTACTTAAGTTTATCTCTAAAACTGTTCCGTCTGCTCCAAATTTCGCCATCTCAATCCAGTCTCCCACGCGTACCATATCATTGGTAGATACTTGTATGCTGGCAACAAACCCCATAATAGTATCTTTAAAAATCAACATTAAAATGGCTGATGCGGCTCCTAAAGAGGCAAAGAAAGTACCTAATTTAACTCCGGTTATTGTCGAAAATATAAAGATGAATGCAAAGGTATATACTACAATGGTAGCTACTTGAGAATAACTATCGACAGGCTTGTCTGCTAATTTAGGTTTTGTTTTAGAGTAATCTCTAATACTACGTATAATAGATCGGAATAAGAATGTTATAGCAACCACCACTAATATATTAGTCAGAGAGATGGTAAAACTCGTTAAATTAGGAAAGCCCTTAAAAAAGATAGGGAATAGAATCTTTGCAAGTGCAATCGGAATTAAATGGGTGATATTGTGAAATACTTTGTTCTCTACTAATATATCGTCAAAGTTCGTTTTACTTTTTATAGCGAAACTTTTTACGAGTACAATGAATATGTTTTTTAGAATGTAATCTAAAATAAGCATACATATTGTAAAGGTTACTAATAGTAACACTGCTGTAGCAACGTGAGTTTCATACTCAGATAGCTGCAGAAAGTCTAAAAGATTAAAAAACCAATTGTATAGACCATTAAAATCAGAAGGGTCTACAATGTTATTTATATGGGGTACTAAGTGAAGTATACTCATTCGTGTTAATAGTTTTTGTAATTAAGGTATTATAATATAGCATTATAAACCGCTATTGCAAGTTTAATGGTTTTTATCTGTTTTTATTTCTAATAAAATGCAAATGTTTTGAGATTAGACAAAAAAAAGGGACTAAGTTTCCTTAATCCCTTTTTGTTACTGATATTTTATAGCTGAGGCTTATATTTGGTTAAGCATTGCATTGATTTTATCTAAGTTTGGAGTTAAGATAACTTCAATTCGTCTGTTTTTCGCTTTTCCTTCAGCTGTTTTATTGTCTGCAATAGGTGCAAATTCACTTCTTCCTGCTGCAGTAAGGTTCTTTTTGTCTATTCCTGCTGTTTTTTCAAGAATTGATACAATAGCTAATGATCTTTTAGTTGATAGATCCCAGTTGGTTGTTACACCATCTCCTAAGTTACCTAAGATTTTATCGTTATCGGTATGTCCTTCAATTAAAACTGTAATGTCTGGATTGTCAGCTAATACTTTTCCTAATTCTACTACTGCTTCGTTTCCTTCGTTGTTTACTGTCCAACTACCTGATTTAAACAATAACTTGTTTTCCATAGAAACGTAAACTTTACCATTTTTTTGTTCGATTGTAAGTCCACGTCCTTCAAAGGCATTTAAAGCTTTAGATAAATTATCTTTTAAAGCTCTCATCTGCTTGTCATTATTTGCTAAGATACTTTCTAATTCAGCAACGCGTTTTGCTTTTTCTTCTAATTCTGATTTAGCACTTGCTAATCTTGCTGCTTCTGCTTTTAATGTTTCAGCACTGTGTTTTTCTAAATTAGAATAAGAGTTTTCTAAATCTTTTAGCTTGTTTTGTGCTGCAGAAATTTCAGCATTTAGATTATTGCGTTCTTGTTGCAATTCACGCAACTGGTCTGCTAATTGTTTCTTGATTTGTTCTAAGTCTGTATTTGATGTGTTTAACAAGTCAAGGTCTGAACTTAAACGCTCGTTATCTTTTAATGCATCTTGATATTGAGCATCAAGTTCATTGTATAATCTTCTTGTTACACAAGATGAAAGCATTGTTACAGCTAATATGCTTAGGGCGATTTTACGTAATATCATATTGTAGTTTGTTTTTATTTGTTGTTTATGACTTTAGCTCTACAACAATAGGGCAGTGGTCAGAGTGTTTTACATCTGGTAAGATGCGAGCAGCTGTAATACGGTCTTCAAGGGGGGCAGATACCATATTATAATCAATACGCCAACCTTTATTGTTGTTTCTTGCGTTTGCTCTGTATGTCCACCAACTATAGTTGTGTGGTTCTTTGTTAAACATACGGAAACTATCAATGAATCCGTTTTCTATAAATTTACCTATCCAAGCTCTTTCTTCAGGTAAGAATCCTGATACTTTTGCATTTCTTACAGGATCGTGAATGTCAATTGCTTCGTGACATATATTGTAATCACCACAAATGACAAGATTTGGAAGTTCTTTTCTTAATTCATTTATATAAGTAAAGAAGTCATCCATATATTGATATTTAAAGTCTAAACGTTCAATATTTGAGGCAGAAGGTAAGTATAACGACATAACAGATACGGTATCAAAATCTACGCGTAGATTGCGACCTTCTGAGTCCATATACTCAATACCTGTTCCGTAGGCTACATTGTTCGGTTTTTCTTTACACAAAACCGCAACTCCACTATATCCTGCTTTTTGAGCTGAAAAATAATATTGGTATGGGTAACCTGCCGCCGCTAATTCTTCTGTTGGTATTTGACTTTCGTTAGCTTTGATTTCTTGTAAACAAATTACATCTGCATTTTCTTCTTGAATCCAGTCAATAAATCCTTTTTTTATTGCTGCTCGTATTCCATTTACATTGTATGAGATAATCTTCATGTTCCATTGATTGTTTGAATCGTCAAAAATAGAAAAAATATATCTTGTTGTTTAATAAGTTATCTTTGTTTTAATCAGAGATTTAAATGTTTTATAAAGTCATTATTGTTTTTTATAAGTTGTCTTTATTAAAATAAAACAGATTAGCTGAAGTTTTTAGTATATTTGTATTACTTAATTTTGAATATTAATGGGGTTAGTAACGGCGAAAGAAGTAGCAAAGGCAATTAACGTAGATAAATATGGTGTTTTAGGCACATTTTCAGGATGGCTTTTGATGAAGGCTCTGAAAATCACAACGTTAAATAAAATTTACGACCGCAATAAGCACTTAGAAAACCTTGATTTTTTAAATGCTATTTTAGAAGAGTTTCAAATCGAATTTGAAATTGATCCAGATGAACTAAAAAGATTGCCTAAAAAAGGGCCTTATATTACGATATCAAATCACCCATTGGGTGGTATTGATGGTATTTTATTGTTGAAATTAATGCAAGAGCACGATCCTAATTTTAAGATTGTTGCTAACTTTTTATTGCATAGAATTGAACCATTGAAACCTTATATTATGCCTGTCAATCCTTTTGAAAATAATAAGGATATAAAGTCAAGTGTAGTAGGGTTAAAAGATACTTTACGCCACCTTAGTGATGGCAAGCCTTTAGGAATTTTCCCTGCTGGGGAGGTTTCTACTTACCAAGATGATAGACTTGTTGTTGATAAACCTTGGGAAGAAGGGGCAATTAAATTAATTAAAAAGGCAAATGTTCCTGTTGTGCCTATTTACTTTCATGCAACGAATAGTAAATTATTCTATTTCTTATCGAAAATTAATCCAACATTGCGTACTGCAAAGTTGCCTTCTGAATTATTGACTCAGAAGAATAGAGTAATTAAGATTAGAATTGGACGTCCTATCTCTGTTGAGGAACAGAATGAGCATTATGATCTAAATGATTATGGTAATTTCTTGCGTTTTAAAACGTATTTATTATCGAATGCTTATAAGGATGAGGATAGTAGAAAGAGAATTAAAGTGCCTTCTTTTAATTTTAAATTTCCGAAAGTGGTTAAGGATATTATTGAACCACAACCAAAGGAAAAGATCTTAGAAGAAATTGAAGCACTGAGAGAAAATGATTCTCGTCTTCTCCAAAGTAAAAACTATGAGGTTTTCTTGTGTAAATCTGAGAAAATCCCGTGTATTCTACAGGAAATAGGTCGTTTAAGAGAAATAACTTTCCGCCAAGTAGGTGAAGGAACAAATAATGAATCAGATTTAGATCAATATGATAACTATTATCACCATATGTTCTTATGGGATAATGATGCAAATGAAATTTGTGGAGCTTATCGTATGGGATTGGGGTCTGAGATTTATAAAAAACATGGTATTAATGGTTTTTATTTGAATGAGTTATTCCGTTTTGAGTCTGAGTTGTATCCAATGCTTTCTCAGTCTATTGAAATGGGTAGGGCTTTTATTATAAAAGAGTATCAGCAAAAGCCAATGCCTCTGTTTTTATTGTGGAAAGGAATTGTACATACAACTTTACGTTTTCCTGAGCATAAGTACTTGATTGGTGGGGTGAGTATTAGTAATCAGTTTTCTGATTTCTCTAAGTCATTGATGATTGAGTTTATGCGTTCTCATTATTTTGATCCTTATATTGCACAATATATTACTCCTAAAATGGAGTATAAAGTGAACTTAAAGGATAGTGAAAAGGATTTAATCTTTAGTGAAACGGATTCGGATTTGAATAAATTTGATAAAATCATTGAAGATGTTGAGCCTGGAAAATTGAGATTACCTGTTTTGATTAAAAAATATATTAAACAAAATGCTAAGGTAGTTGCGTTTAATGTGGACCCTTTGTTTAATAATGCAATTGATGGATTAATGTATATTAAAATTGCTGATTTACCAGAGAGCACTGTTAAACCTGTAATGGAGGAGTTTGCTGCTGAATTGGAAAAGAAAATTCAGGAAGAGAATAATAAAACGGAAGAGTAATCTGACGGAACTATAAATACAAAAAGAGGGATTATCAATTTGATAATCCCTCTTTTTGTATTTTAATGTGTTACCTAATTTTATAGTGCGTAAAGCGATATTGTTTTATAGGGGTGACATTAGTTGTTTAGTAATTTTATTTTGTCAATGATTACTTGTGCTAATTTTTCTTTGCTTTCAATAGTCCAACCTGCAATATGAGGTGATAGTAATACATTTTTAGCTTGTACTAAGTACTGCATTGGTTCAGGAAGTGTATTGTCACTAAACATATTTTCGAAAGATGATTTTTCATATTCTAAAACATCTAATGCGGCTCCTAATACTTTTCCTTGTTTAAGGGCATTGACTAATGCTGCTGTATTTACAGACTTACCTCGTGCAGTATTGACAAACCAGATTGGTTTTTTTAAACGGTTGATGAATTGTTCATCAATCATATTCATTGTCTCTGGTGTTTGTGGGGTGTGTAAACTTAGAATATCTACTTGTTCTTGTAGTTCTTCTAAAGTTACTTGTTTTGCAAATTGATTTTCTAAGCCTTCTTTGATGTCATAGAAAATAACTTTACAGTCAAAGCCTTGTAGGCGTTTTGCAAAAGCATTTCCCATATTTCCATAACCTATAATTCCTACTGTTTTTCCTTCAATTTCATACCCACGATTGCCTTCTCTTATCCAAATTCCTTCTCTAACTTCTTGGTCTACCAAGTTTAGTTTGTTCATTAAGGTTAGCAACATACCTAAAGCGTGTTCTCCAACGGCTGTTCTATTTCCTTCCGGAGCAGCAATTAGTGCTATTCCTTTTGTAGTAGCATAGTCGCACTCAATGTTTTCTAATCCTGCACCAACACGACCAATAAATTTTAAATTAGTGGCAGAGTCTAAAAAGGTTTTGTCTATTTTAAACCTACTTCTAATGATTACACCTTCATATTCGGAAATAGTTTGTTCTATTTCTTCTTTTGTAGAAGTATAGTTTTCTACATTTTCATATCCCATTTGAGCTAATTGCTCTATCATTAACGGGTGGTTACTGTCAATATGTAAAACTTTTCTTGTATTCATTTGATTAGATTTTGTGGATATTGTTTAGAGATTTTAGAAACCTAATATAGCTTTTGCTATTGAAAAGTAAATTAAAATTCCAAAGATATCATTGCTGGTTGTGATAAATGGACCTGTCGCTAAAGCGGGGTCAATACCGTATTTGTTTAAGAAAATGGGAACAAACGTTCCGATTAAACTTGCGATTATAATAACACTAATTAGGGCTATTGAAACTGTAATACCTATTATATAATCTACTCCTAATAAGAAGTGACTACCAATCATCATAAGTATAGCAAGTAAAAACCCATTTAGTAAACTTAAAGTAACTTCTTTTCCAAGACGTTTCCAAATTGAACCTGTAATACTGTTATTTGCTAATCCTTGTACTATAATTGCAGAGGATTGAACTCCTACGTTTCCTGCCATTGCTGCAATTAATGGAGTGAAAAAGAATAGTACACCAAATTTCTCCATCGCTCCTTCAAAGCTTCGGGATACATTTACAGCTACAAATCCTCCGATCATAGCTAAGATTAACCAAGGTAATCGTGCTCGTGTAAGGGTTAGAATACTATCGTTTGCTTCTACGTCTTGTGAGATACCTGCAGCTAATTGGTAATCTTTATCTGCCTCTTCTTTGATTACGTCAACAATATCATCTATGGTAATACGACCTACTAAACGACCCATTTCATCTACTACGGGTATGGCTTCTAAGTCATATTTTTGCATAATACGTGCTACTTCAACATCTTTTGTGTCTACTTTTACAGAATCTACATTTCTAATATAGACATCACTAATATGTGTGGTTGTTGATGTAGTAAGTAAATCTTTTAATGATAAACGTCCTTTTAAACGCCCTTCATTATCTAATACATAAATTGAGTGTACGCGTGAAACATGTTCTGCTTGTTTACGCATTTCTTTTACACAAGTTAGAACTGACCAGTTTTCATTTACAGATACAAACTCTTTGGCCATTAATCCTCCTGCTGTATCTTCATCGTAGCGTAATAACTCTACAATGTCTTTTGCGTGTTCTAAATCTTCTAACTCGGAAAGAACTTCTTCTTTTCTATCTTCTGATAATTCTGAAATAATATCTGCAGCGTCATCTGTGTCTAATTCGTCTAATTCTTCTGCAATTTCTTTTGGTGAAAGGGATTTTAATATTTTTTCACGTACGTCTTCATCTAATTCTAATAATATCTCTGCAGTTACTTCACTGTCTAAAATGTCAAAAATATAAATGGCTTCCTCAGTAGAAAGCTCATTCATTATTTCTGCTATATCTGCATAGTGAATATCTTTTAGGATATGAAGAAGCTCCTTTTCATTATTATCAGCAATTAAATCTTCAAATTGTTGGATAGATTCTTTACTGATTTTAAACTCCATTGGCTTCTATTTTTTGTGTAATTTCTATAAATTGTTCGTAACCTAATTGCTCTGGTCTTAGGTTGAATATCTCTTGTTCTCTGATCTCTTCAGGTAAATTGAAACTCTTTAGACTGTTTCTTAATGTTTTTCTTCTTTGATTGAAGGCTGTTTTTACTACGTTGAAAAATAGCTTTTCGTTACATGGTAAGCTGTAGTTTTCTTTACGTCTCATACGCATCACACCTGACTTAACTTTTGGTGGTGGATTGAATACGTGTTCTGAAACAGTAAATAAATACTCTACTTCATAGAATGCTTGGGTTAACACAGATAAAATTCCGTAGGCTTTGCTTCCTTTTTTCTCACAGATTCTTTCAGCTACTTCTTTTTGGAACATACCTGAAAATTCTGGAACGTAATCGCGTAACTCTAAGGCTCTAAATACAATTTGAGTTGATATATTGTAAGGGAAGTTTCCAATTACTGCAAAAGGCTCTTGTTTGAATGCAGTTGTTATATCGAACTTTAAAAAGTCTTGTGCGAAAATGTGGTCTCTTAATTTCGGATAATGTTGGTGTAAATAGTCTACTGATTCTGTGTCAATTTCAACAACAAAGGTTTCTGTAGGCTTGTCTAAGATGTATTTTGTTAATACTCCCATTCCTGGACCGATTTCTAATACTTTCTTATATCCTTCTAAGGTTAACGTATCTGCTATGCGTTTAGCTACACTTTCGTCTGTTAAAAAATGTTGACCTAAGTGTTTTTTTGCTCTTACTTTATCCATCTACTTGTTGTTAATATTCACGGATTAATTCTAATTCTGTTTTAAAGGTAAGCATTAACTCACCAAATAACTTTCTTGACTCATTTTCAAAGCGATCAAAGTCTTCTTTGTAAAACTGTTCTAATAGTTCTTTACTTTGGGTTTCAAATTGAAGAGAGTATGTTTGTCCTCCCATTTCTTCTTCAATCAAGACTTTTACCATTCTTGCTTTGTCAAATTTGCCTGTTGCAAGTATTCCTGGTATATAAGTGTTGTTAATCCATTTCATCCATGTATCATGGGCACTCTCGTGTATGTTAACCGTAACATTGTATATAATCATCGCTCTTCGTTTTGAATTAAGTAAAGATTTGCTGTGCAAAGATAAAAAAAGCACCAAATGTCTTTTTTCGGATTTGGTGCTTTTTTAGTTATTGTATTTGTTTTATTTAGTCGATAATATCAAATCCTGTATAAGGACGTAATGCTTCTGGTATTACAATTCCTTCTGGTGTTTGATAGTTTTCAAGTATTCCTGCTAATACACGTGGTAAAGCTAATGAGCTTCCGTTTAATGTATGTGCTAATTGATTTTTACCTTCTTTGTCTTTAAAACGTAATTTTAATCTGTTAGCTTGGAATGTCTCAAAGTTTGAAACTGAACTAATCTCTAACCATCTGTCTTGTGCTGTAGAGAATACTTCAAAGTCATATGTTAATGAAGAAGTGAATCCCATATCTCCACCACATAATCTTAAGATTCTGTATGGTAATTTTAATTCGTCTAAAATTCCTTTAACGTGCTCAACCATTCCGTCTAATGCGATATATGAATTCTCTGGACGTTCAATTCTTACAATCTCTACTTTGTCAAATTGGTGTAAACGGTTTAAACCTCTAACGTGTGCTCCATATGAACCTGCTTCTCTACGGAAACATGGTGTGTATGCTGTACATTGAATTGGTAATTCGCTTTCTTGTAAGATTACATCACGGAAGATGTTTGTTACAGGAACTTCTGCAGTTGGGATTAAGTATAAATCATCTACTGTAGAGTGATACATTTGCCCTTCTTTGTCTGGCAATTGCCCTGTTCCATATCCTGATGCCTCATTGATTAAATGAGGTACTTGGTATTCTTTGTATCCTGCTGCTGTATTCTTGTCTAAAAAGTAAGAGATTAACGCTCTTTGTAAACGTGCTCCTTTACCTTTATATACAGGGAATCCTGCTCCAGTAATTTTATTACCTAATTCGAAATCGATAATATCGTATTTTTTTGCTAATTCCCAGTGTGGTAATGCGCCTTCATGTAATGTTGGTACTTCTCCTGCTTGGAATACATTCAAGTTATCGTCTGCATCTTTTCCTGGAGGAACAATGTCTGCTGGTACGTTAGGTAAAGTGTATAACTTCTCTGTTAAGTCTGCAGAAATATTGTTTAATTCTTCAGTTAATTGTTTGCTTTGCTCACGTAAGTTTGATGTTTTCTCTTTAATGATTTCTGCTTTCGCTTTCTCACCACTTTTCATCAACTCACCGATGCTTTTGGATAGCTTGTTAGATTCTGCTAATACATTGTCTAATTCAACTTGTGTGCTTCTTCTTTTTTCATCTAATTCCAACACTTCGTTTAGCAAATCTGCAACATCAAGATTTCTTTTGGCTAAGCCTTTAACCACTTTCTCTTGATTTTCTCTAATAAAAGCTATCTGTAACATATTATAAATATTAATTGATAGAGCAAAGTTAGAAAATAGTTTTCTATTATAGCTTATTTTCTGTTCGTTGGTTGTATTTTTCTCTTTTTTGAATGTGATATTAGCTGTTATTTACTTTTTAATGACTATATGTTGTTGTTTTTATAGATTGAAATTTGTTTTTTCATGTGAAGAATAGGGGAAATAGACTCCTTGTTCAAAAAAAAAGTGAAATACTGAAAGTAATCAGTTATTTTTGTTCCTTATTTATAAGATTGTAATAAAACGAAATGGATATACTTATTAAATTATCTCAATTCTTATTGAGCTTGTCGCTATTAATTATTTTGCATGAGTTAGGTCACTTTATTCCTGCTAAACTTTTTAAAACTCGTGTTGAGAAGTTTTACTTGTTTTTCGATGTAAAGTTCTCCTTGTTTAAAAAGAAAATTGGGGACACAGTTTATGGTATTGGATGGCTGCCTCTTGGAGGTTATGTAAAAATTGCTGGTATGGTGGACGAAAGTATGGATACTGAACAGCTGAAAAGTGAACCACAGCCTTGGGAGTTTCGATCTAAACCGGCTTGGCAAAGATTAATAATAATGTTAGGTGGTGTTTTTGTAAACTTTGTGCTTGCTTTCATTATATATATAGGTATGGCTTATACGTATGGAGAACTTTTTATTTCTAATAAAGATATTAAAAATGGGGTATGGGTACAGTCTCCTATTTTAAAGGATGCTGGATTACAAAGTGGTGATAAAATACTTGCTGTGGATGGTAAGGAGATTGTTAAGTTTAATGATTTGCCAGAGGCTGTTTTATTAGGACATTCTATCGAGATTGAGAGAGAAGGTGTGAATAAGACTGTTACATTGCCTACTGATTTTTTAGGTCAGGTTACACAAAGTAAAGGAATGGGCTTTGTTGCTCTTCGTATTCCTTTTGTGGTAACGGGACTTGCTGAAGATTCTGCTAATGAAAAGGTGTTAGTCGCTAAGGATGTCGTGAAAAGTATTAATGGTGTTGATACTCCTTTTGTTGATATGGTGATGGGGGTTCTTGATGAGAATAAAGGAAAAACTGTTCCTGCTGTTGTTGAAAGAGATGGAAAAGAGGTTGCAGTTAACTTAGATATTGATACTGAGGGTAAATTGAATGTGATGTTTGCTGGAGGATTGCCTTTGGATAACTTGGAGAAATTAGGACTTTATACTATCAGTCAAGAGAAGTATTCGTTGATTGAGTCGATTCCTGTCGGATTGCAAAATGGAAAGGATCGCGTTGTTAGTTATTTTGCTCAATTGAAAAAAATTGTTCAACCTGAAACAGGTGCTTATAAAGGATTAGGTGGTTTTATGGCTATTTATGATATTTTCCCTCAAGTATGGAGCTGGCAAGTTTTCTGGAGCATTACTGCTATGTTGTCAATTATGCTTGGAGTGATGAACTTATTACCTATTCCTGCACTTGATGGTGGACACGTAATATTTTTATTGTACGAAATGATATCAGGTAGAAAGCCAAGTGATAAGTTTTTGGAAAATGCGCAAATGGTTGGTTTCTTTATACTTATAGGGTTACTTCTGTTTGCTAATGGGAATGATATTTATAAGGCAATATTTGTGAAGTAATAAAAAAATAAAAAAAAAGGTATTTGTGTTTGCAAGATTAGAAAAACATTATATCTTTGCATCGCAATAAAGGTAGAAAATAACCTTCCTCCTTAGCTCAGTTGGTTAGAGCATCTGA
>NZ_JBBPHM010000014.1:0-96043 GCF_038039755.1 Myroides sp. C1519 | reverse complement strand
GAATCTGTTGTGTATGCTTTTCGTTTGCGCTGCCTAATCAACATTTTTTGACTATCTAATAAATCAAATAAATAATCTCTGCCTATGCTTATCTTATGTGTAGCTAAGCGTTCTTGGAGCATATACTGAAGTTTTCGAGTACCTACCTTAGGAAGGCTGGTTCTGATTTTCAATACTTCTTGTAAGATGATATCATCTTTTATTGATTGCCGCTCATATTTATTAATTGACTGATAATAAGCACTTCGTGTTTTCCCAAACAGTTTACATATTTTGTCTATTCCCTTGGTAGGATATAAGAGTTTTACTTCTTCAACTGCTTGGAACCAGACTTTTTTCTAATATCAATATCCAATTTTTTTTCTGCTACATCAATCAAAGTATTTAATGCTACTATCTTAAATTGTGCTTCAGCTAAAGCCTTTTTTAAAGCTTTTACTTCTAAAGATTCTAAATTAGTTATTTTTTCTTCCATAAGAATTGGAATGTTAATTTCTTTACAAAGATCTTTGTTTTTATTGTAATTAACTAATAACCAATTTGTTATTGTACTTTTACTTTCGATTCCATACGCTATACAAGCTTCTTTTATAGTCATTTTGTGTTCTGTAATACTATGAACTACTTGACGTTTTAAGCTTTCTGAATAAATTTTATTCCTGCGTGTTTGATGAAACTCTATACTTCCATATTTCTTGATCCAACGACTCACCGTTGGTTGCCTTAAATCATACTTGAGAGTAACTGAACTTTGGGTAGCTCCATTTTCTATTTCTTGAATTACTTTTTCAATAAATTTCAAGTGATAACGATCTGTCTTTTTTTGTCTTGTTTGATTACTATTTTCCATTTTTAACTGTTTTAAAACTGTACAGTTATTTCAGGACGGGTCAATTATTTTAAGATTTGGGAATAAGATGGGAGTGATGGAAAATGAAAAAGGCGACAAACATACGTTTGTCGCCTTTTTTATGAAAAATGTAGTTATTACTTATTTACCAGGGTAGATAAGTAAAGCGTTGTCAAATTCTTTTTGAATTATTTTCAAGTTTCTCTCCGCGTCCAATCTTGTTTTATAATTTCCGACTAAAACTTTGTATGAAGGGTTAGTGTAAATTATTGTTGCATTAGTTGAAGGGAAGCTTCTTTTGAATCTTGAAATAGCGGCATTTGCATCAGAATTTTTTCCGTAAAAAATCTGGATTTTGTATTTGTCATTGACAATCGTAGAAGTATTAACCTGTTTTTTCTTGTTAACTAATTCTTTTATAGCCGCAGGCTCATTTATTACTGTATTTTTACTTTGAGCACTAATTGTGTTATTAGTAATTAGTATAAGAGTTAAGGCGATAAATATTCTTAAAATTCTCATAATGAATAGTGATTTGGACAAAATTACAAATATTCTTGAAAATGCCCTTGTTTTTATCTATTTAGAACGTGTATAAATTATGTATTAACGACTGTAAAGGTTTTAAGAGTAAGTCATAAATTGTATTTTTGTCGGAGTTTGTAAATAAGGTGTATAAGATAGCGGTCTAATTGGCTGTTAAATAAGACCAAGTTTAGTTGAAAATCATTTTATAACTATGAAAAAAGTGGGTAACCATAATTCGTTTTCAAAGATTTTATTCTTTTGTTTAGCGTTAATGCTATCGTTTACTACAATTTCGTTTGCTCAAGATGCAGCAAAAGGTAAGGAATTGTTTAATTCTAACTGTGCAGCTTGTCACAAGTTAGATGGAAATGCTACTGGTCCAGCTCTTAGAGGAGTAGTTGAGCGTCACGATGGTGACGTTGAATGGCTTCACAAGTGGATTAAAAGTAGTTCGTCTCTTATTAAGTCAGGAGATGCAACGGCTGTAAAGCTTTTTAATGACTGGAATAAGATTGTCATGAACGACTTCCCAGGTTTATCTGATGGGGATGTTGATGACATTTTAGCTTATACGTCAGAGCAAAAAGCAGAGCCTAAAGCTGCTGTAGCTGGTGCTGCTGCAGGACAACAAGGAGGAGGGAACAGTGATAATGTTTCTAACGTTGTTGTTTTAGGTGCTTTAGTTGTTGTGTTGATGCTATTAGTAACAATGTTGTTCTTCGTTAAGAAGGTATTAAACAAGGTTGTTGAAGCTAATGGATTGACTGAAGAAGTACGCCAAACAGTTCCATTGTGTAAAGCATTCGTTAAGAATCAATTCTTAGTAATTGTTTCTACTATTGTTTTTGTATTAATAGGTTCATGGTTCGCTTATGGATTTATGATGCAGATTGGTGTTGATAAAGGGTATGAGCCAGTACAGCCTATCCATTTCTCACACAAAATTCACGCTGGTGATAATGGTATTGATTGTAAATACTGTCACTCTTCAGCGAGATCAAGTAAAACATCAGGAATTCCATCTTTGAATGTTTGTATGAACTGTCATAAAAACATTAATGAATTTACAGGAGATGAAGGTGTAGATTACGGTAAGTATACACCAGAATTTTACTCAGGTGAAATTCAAAAATTGTATGACGCAGTAGGTTGGGATGCTTCAGCTCAGAAATATACTGGAAAAGAAAAACCAGTTAAATGGGTTAGAATTCACAATTTACCTGACTTTGTATACTATAACCACTCTCAACACGTGAATGTTGCAGGTTTAGAATGTCAAACTTGTCACGGTCCAGTTGAAGAAATGGAAATTATGAGACAACACTCTCCATTAACTATGGGATGGTGTATCGACTGTCACAGAAAAACTGACGTTAAGTTAGCTGACAACGAGTATTACGCTAAAATTCACAAAGAATTATCTGAGAAATACGGAGTTGAGAAATTGACAGTAGCTCAAATGGGTGGATTAGAGTGTGGTAAATGTCACTATTAATAATTATTTAAGAATAAGAAGCTAATATATATATACAATGGCATCAAACAAAAAATACTGGAAAAGTGTTGAGGAGCTGAATGAAAATAGTTCTATTGTTGAGACGCTAAGAAACAATGAATTTGTTGACGAAATTCCTACTAACGAATTTCTTGGAGACAAAGAAACATTGTCTTCTTCATCTACAACTCGTCGAGACTTTTTGAAATATGTAGGTTTCTCTACGGCTGCAGCAACATTAGCAGCTTGTGAAGGACCTGTTGTAAAATCTATTCCGTATGTAGTTCAGCCAGAAGAAATCATTCCTGGTGTTGCAGATTATTATGCAACGACTGTAGCAGACGGATTTGACTTTGTGAACGTTTTGATCAAAACAAGAGAAGGACGTCCTATTAAAGTTGAAAATAACAAACTTGCTAATGCATACTCAGGAGCTAACGCTCGTGTAAATGCATCAGTTTTATCAATGTATGATAGCTTACGTTTGAAGCAACCAAAAATCGAAGGGAAGAATGCTTCTTGGGACGAGGTTGATTTAAAAGTAAAAGCAAGTTTACAAGATGCTAAATCAAGTGGAGGAAACGTTGTGTTGTTAACAAATACAATGGCAAGTCCATCAACTGATAAATTAATTGCAGAGTTTATCGCTGCTAACCCAACTGCTAAACACGTTGTTTATGATGCTGTTTCTTCTTCTGCTGCTGCAGATGCTTATGAAAAAGCTTATGGAACTCGTGGATTAGCTGATTACGATTTCGCTAATGCTGATGTAATTGTTTCTGTTGGTGCAGATTTCTTAGGAGATTGGCAAGGTGGAGGTTACGATGCAGCTTACGCTAATAATCGTATTCCTAAAAACGGAAAAATGTCTAAGCATATCCAAATGGAGGCAAATATGTCTTTAGCTGGAGCTAATGCTGACGTTAGAATTCCATTAACTGTAACTGAGCAAAAAGCTGCTTTAGTTAAGTTATACAATGAAATCGTTGGTGGTTCAGTTTCAGGTAGTGCTACTGCTTATGATGCTGAAATCGCTAAAGCTGCTAAGCAACTTAAAGCTGCTGGTACAAGAGGAGTTGTTGTAACTGGTCTTGATGATGTTGATGCTCAATTAGTAGCGTTAGCAATCAACGAGAAATTACAATCAGAAGCTTTCTTACCAGAGCAAACAAAATACGTTAGACAAGGTGACGCTGCTAAAGTTGCTCAACTTGTTAAAGATATGAATGCTGGTAATGTTCACACATTAATTATGTCAGGAGTAAACCCTGTTTACACAATGGCTGATAGCGCTGCATTCGTAGCTGGATTAGGTAAAGTAAAAACTTCAGTTGCTTTCTCTTTAAAAGAAGACGAAACTGCTTTAGTTACTACTATCGCTGCTGCTGCACCTCATTACTTAGAGTCTTGGGGAGATGTAATGATCAAAAAAGGTCATTATTCAGTTATGCAACCTACAATCCGTCCTTTATTTGAAACAAGACAGTTCCAAGACGCTTTATTATTGTGGAGTGGAAACAACGAAGCTTACTACGATTATGTAAAAGCTGTTGGTAAATCTGTAGTTTCTGATAAAACATGGAACCAATTAGTTCACGATGGTTTTGCTGTTGTTGGTACTAATGGTAAAATTTCATCTAACATCGAGTTTTCATCTGCTGCTGCTAATTTAGCTAAAGCTAAGAAAGCTGGAGATTTCGAATTAGTGTTATACACTAAAACAGGAATGGGAGATGGACAACAAGCTAATAACCCTTGGTTACAAGAGTTCCCAGATCCAATTACACGTGTATCTTGGGATAACTACGTAACTATTGCAAGAGTTGACGCTGAAGAATTAGGTATCAAAAATTACCACGTTGCAAACGGAGGTTTAAATGGTAGCTATGTTACTTTAGAAGTTAACGGTGTTAAGCTTGAAAACGTTCCTGCTTTAATCCAACCAGGACAAGCGCCTAAAACTGTAGGTTTAGCTTTTGGATATGGTAAAAAAGCAGCATTAAAAGAAGAAATGCAAGTTGGTGTAAATGCATACCAATTATATGCTAACTTTAATAATGTACAAAATGTAACAATTGCTAAGGCAAGTGGAGATCACGAGTTTGCTTGTGTTCAGTTACAAAATACATTAATGAGTAGAGGAGATATCGTTAAAGATACAACTTTAGAGATCTTCAATACTAAGAATGCAGAAGAGTGGAATATCCTTCCTCAAGTATCTTATGACCACCAAGAAGTAAATGCATCAAGCATTGACATTTGGGAATCATTTGATAGATCAGTAGGACACCACTTTAATTTATCGATTGACTTGAATGCTTGTACTGGTTGTGGTGCTTGTGTAATTTCTTGTCATGCAGAAAACAACGTACCTGTAGTTGGTAAATCTGAAGTTAGAAGAAGTAGAGATATGCACTGGTTGCGTATTGACAGATACTATTCATCTGAAGATACATTTGCTGGAGATGTTGAGTTGAAAGAAAATACACAAGGATTTGGAGAATACCGTGAGGCATTCCAAAGCTTGGAGCACCCAGCTGATAATCCACAAGTAGCTTTCCAACCAATTATGTGTCAGCACTGTAACCACGCTCCTTGTGAGACTGTATGTCCAGTAGCTGCTACATCACACGGTCGTCAAGGTCAAAACCATATGGCATATAACCGTTGTGTTGGTACGAGATACTGTGCTAATAACTGTCCTTACAAAGTAAGACGTTTCAACTGGTTCTTATACGCTCAAAATAGTGAGTTTGATTACCACATGAATGACGATTTAGGACGTATGGTTTTAAACCCAGACGTAGTAGTTCGTTCAAGAGGGGTAATGGAGAAATGTTCAATGTGTATTCAAATGACACAAGCAACTGTATTAAAAGCTAAGAATGAAGGTAGAGCAGTTCGTGCAAACGAATTTGAAACTGCGTGTTCAGCAGCTTGTTCAAGCGGAGCTATGGTATTTGGAGACGTGAACGATAAAGAATCAGAAATTACTAAATTAGCTGAGTCTGATAGATCTTACCACTTGTTAGAGCACATTGGTACTAAACCAAATGTTTTCTACCACGTAAAAGTTAGAAATATCTAAGTTAAAAGAATTATTAATTAAAGAAACATATAAAGGATTATGTCGTCACATTACGAAGCACCCATTAGAAAACCTTTAGTTATTGGTGAAAAATCATATCACGATATAACTGTAGATGTGGCTAGACCTGTAGAAGGAAGAGCTAATAAATTATGGTGGACAGTGTTCTCTATAGCTTTAGTAGCTTTTTTATGGGGTGTAGGTTCAATGGCTTACACTGTTGGTACAGGTATTGGTACTTGGGGATTAAATAAAACTGTAGGTTGGGCATGGGATATTACCAACTTCGTTTGGTGGGTAGGTATCGGTCACGCTGGTACACTTATCTCAGCCGTATTATTATTATTCAGACAAAAATGGAGAATGGCTATTAACCGTTCTGCAGAGGCAATGACAATTTTCTCTGTAGTTCAGGCTGGTTTATTCCCTATCATTCACATGGGACGTCCATGGTTAGCTTACTGGGTATTACCTATTCCAAACCAATTTGGTTCATTATGGGTAAACTTTAACTCACCATTATTATGGGACGTTTTCGCGATTTCTACGTATTTATCAGTATCATTAGTTTTCTGGTGGACTGGTTTACTTCCTGACTTCGCTATGTTACGTGATAGAGCAATTACGCCATTCACAAAAAGAGTATATTCAATTTTATCATTTGGTTGGTCAGGTAGAGCAAAAGACTGGCAACGTTTCGAAGAGGTATCTTTAGTATTAGCTGGTTTAGCTACTCCATTGGTACTTTCTGTACACACGATTGTATCTTTTGACTTTGCTACTTCAGTTATCCCTGGATGGCACACTACAATCTTACCTCCTTACTTCGTAGCTGGAGCTATTTTCTCTGGATTCGCAATGGTAAACACATTGTTAATCATTATGAGAAAAGTTTCTAACTTAGAAGCTTACATTACAGTTCAACACATCGAGTTGATGAACATTATTGTAATGATTACAGGATCTATCGTAGGTGTTGCTTATATTACAGAGTTATGGGTAGCTTGGTATTCAGGAGTAGAGTATGAACAATACGCATTCTTAAACCGTGCTACAGGACCTTACTGGTGGTCATATTGGTTAATGATGACTTGTAACGTAATTTCTCCACAGGTTATGTGGTTCAAGAAAATTAGAACGAACATTATGTTCTCATTCATTATCTCGATTATTGTAAATATCGGTATGTGGTTTGAGCGTTTCGTAATTATCGTTACATCATTACATAGAGATTACTTACCATCTTCATGGACAATGTTCCAACCTACTTTCGTAGATGCTGGTATTTATATTGGAACTATTGGTTTCTTCTTTGTATTGTTCTTATTGTATTCAAGAAGTTTCCCTGTAATTGCACAGGCGGAGGTGAAAACTATCTTAAAATCTTCTGGTGAATATTACAAGAAAGCAAGAGACTCTAAAGAGAATCATCAATCTTTAAATCATTAATCATTATGAGTAACAAAGTAATTCACGTATTATACAATGATGATGATGTATTGTTAGATGCAGTAAAAGAAACAAGATCTGCTCATCATCATATTGAGGAAATATACACTCCATTCCCAGTACACGGTCTTGATAAGGCTATGGGATTAAAGCCAACAAGACTTGCAATTTGTGCATTCTTGTATGGTTTGGTAGGTTTGTCTTTTGGTACTTTCATGATGTATTTTATTATGATTGTTGACTGGCCTCAAGATATTGGAGGTAAACCAAGTTTTAGCTTCATCCAAAATATGCCAGCTTTCGTTCCAATTATGTTCGAGATGACAGTTTTATTTGCAGCTCACTTAATGGTTCTTACTTTCTTCATGAGAAGTAAATTATGGCCTTTCAAAAAAGCTGAGAATCCAGATGTTAGAACTACAGATGATCACTTTTTAATGGAGGTAGCTTTAAATGGCGACGAAGAGTCTGCTATTGAGTTCTTCAAAAAAACTGGAGCAGTTGAAGTAAAAGTAATTGAAAAGTAATTGTAGAATGAAAACGATATATAAAATTGTAGCTTTAGTAGGAGTATCAGTTTTGACTACTTCTTGTTTTAATAAAGAGCGTCCTAACTATCAGTTTATGCCTAATATGTACGAATCAGTTGCATACGAAACATATTCTGAAGTTCCAACTACAGTATTTAAAAACGGTAAAGAAGGACAGATTCCTGCAGAAGGATCTGTACCTCGTGGATTTCAACCTGAGGAGTATGCAAATACTCCAGAAGGTTTAGATAGCGCAAAAGCTAACTTGAAATCACCATTATCTGTTGAGGAGAAAGACTCAGAGAAAGGTAAAGAATTGTATACAATTTACTGCTCTGTTTGTCACGGTGCAAAAGGAGATGGAAAAGGTAATTTGGTAAAAAGAGAGAAATTCTTGGGAGTTCCTAACTATAAAGATAGAGAGCTAACAGAAGGAGGTATTTACCATGTAATTACTTATGGTTTGAATTCAATGGGATCTCATGCTAATCAATTAAATCAACACGAGCGTTGGTTAGTTACAGATTACGTTTTAAAATTGAAATCAGAATAATAAATTGTAAAACTTATTTGAAAGTTTAGATATGTACACATTTTCAAAAAACTTGAAGACTTTTGCAATCGTTCTTATGGTCTTAGGACTTGTAGGGATTGCATATGGATTCTTCAGTGCACCAAAGACTACTGCTGAAGTAGAGCAGATCTTAACTGAGCAAGCGCATCACGATGGTGGTGCGAGTCACGTTTCTGGACACGATTCTTCGGTTTCAGATGCAGATCATGAAGCTCATCAACAGCATTTAGAGCACGTTTTGACTCAAATGCAAAACAAACCTTGGACAGCTTTGTACGTAGCATGTATTTTTGTTATGTTAGTGTCTGTAGGTATTTTAGCGTTCCACGCTATTAATTACGCTGCAAGTGCAGGATGGTCTCCTGTTCTATTCAGAGTAATGGAAGGTTTATCAGCTTATGTATTACCTGGTTCTATAATCTTCTTCGTTATTTTGTTATTATCTGTATTTAATTTTAACCATTTATTTATTTGGGCAGATCCTAACATTGTAGCACACGATACAGTTATCCAAGGTAAGACAGGATATTTAAACGTTCCTTTCTTTATCATAAGAGCTGTTGTTTACTTAGCAGGATGGAATATTTATAGAATCTATGCTCGTAAACAATCATTAGCTTTAGACGCAACAGGAGACTTAGTATTCCACAAAAAGATGTTTAAAGCATCTGCTGGATTCTTAGCTTTCTTCATCGTAACTGAGTCTATGGCATCTTGGGATTGGATTATGTCAATTGACACACACTGGTATAGTACATTATTTGGATGGTATGTATTCGCAAGTTTCTTTGTAACTGCTATTACAACTATCGCATTTGTAACTTTATACTTAAAAAACAAAGGATATTTAGAATTTGTTAATACTTCTCACATTCACGATTTAGCTAAATTTATGTTTGGATTAAGTATTTTCTGGACTTATCTTTGGTTCTCTCAATTTATGTTACAATGGTACTCTAATATTCCAGAGGAAGTAACTTACTTCATCTTCAGAATTCAAGAGTATAACTTACCATTCTTCGGAATGTTGTTATTGAACTTTGTATTGCCATTAGTGTTATTAATCAATACAGATTTCAAACGTTTAACTTGGATTGTAGTTATGGCTGGTACGTGTATCATCATTGGTCACTATGTTGACTTCTTTATGATGATTTCTCCAGGTACAGTAGGAGGATCTTGGTTTATCGGTGTTCCTGAAATTGCTGCATTAATGTTCTTCATTGGATTATTTATCTATGTTGGATTTACAGCTCTTACAAAAGCACCATTGTTAGCTAAGAACAATCCTTTGATTGAAGAGAGTAAACATTTTCACTATTAATATCTAAAAATAAACAAATGACAAGTTTATTAATATTAGCTGTAGTTGTGTTATTGGGTATTGCTATTTGGCAATTGACTAAGATCTTTGATTTAACTCAAGTTGGTTCTGGTCCTAATGACACAAATGCGGAAATCGCAAATGAGAAAGACAATAACATCAACGGTTATTTAACTTTCGCTTTCTTAGGATTTATCTACATTTTTACTATTTTTTGTTTAGTAGAGTATGGTAGCTTTCCTTTGATGAGTAACCCTGCTTCAGAGCACGGTACACAAGTTGACAACTTGATGTGGATTTCAATGGGATTAATCTTCATCGTTCAAATTTTTACACAATTTTTATTACACTACTTTGCATTCCAAGGTCGTGGAGTAAAAGGTAGAAAAGCTAAGTATTTTTCAGATAATGACAAATTAGAGGCTATTTGGACTATTATCCCAGTTATCACATTATCAGGTTTAATCCTTTACGGATTATTTGCTTGGAATGACATTATGTTTGTTGATGAGGAAGAAGACGTTTTAATTGTTGAAGTTTATGCTAAACAATTTGGATGGGATGTTCGTTACTCAGGACAAGATAATACGTTAGGAAAAGCAAACGTTCGTTTTATCGAGGGAATCAATGTAGTTGGAGTTGATATGTCAGATCCAAATGCTAATGACGATAAAATGGCAAAAGAATTACACTTACCATTAGGAAAGAAAGTTGTATTGAAATTCCGTTCACAAGACGTTCTTCACTCTGCTTACTTCCCTCACTTTAGAGCACAGATGAACTGTGTTCCTGGGATGGTAACTCAGTTCGCATTTACTCCAACTGTGACAACAGAAGAGATGAGAACTCGTGAGGAAATTGTTAAGAAAGTAAATAATATTAACAATATTAGAGCTGATAGAAGTCAAGATTTAATCGCTAAAGGTGAAGAGGCTTTAGATCCATATTCATTTGATTACTTATTATTATGTAACAAAATTTGTGGAGCATCTCACTATAATATGCAAATGAAGGTAGTTGTTGAAACTCCTGAAGAATTTGAATCTTGGTTAAAAGAACTTCCTACATTAGGAAATCAAGTTGCTGAAGAGAAAAAATCTAAAGAAGTTCCTGCTGCACCTGCAGTAGAGGAAGCTGAAGTAGAAGTTGATTCTGAAGCTATCGCTCAAGTAGTAAAATAAAACTCACGTATTAAAATCAATTTAACTATGTCAGCAGAAGGACACGAAATTATTAATGATCACGATCTTCATGATCATCATGATAAAGGAAACTTCTTTACTAAATATGTATTTAGTTTAGACCATAAAATGATTGCCAAACAATACCTTATTACAGGTATTGTTATGGGAATCATAGGGATTGTGATGTCTCTTTTATTTAGAATGCAAATCGCTTGGCCAGAAGAATCTTTTACAGTATTCAAATGGTTATTAGGTGATAAAATGGCTCCTGATGGAGTAATGAAGAATGACGCGTACTTAGCATTAGTAACAATGCACGGTACGATTATGGTATTCTTCGTATTAACAGCAGGTTTAAGTGGTACGTTCTCGAACTTACTTATTCCATTGCAAATTGGAGCACGCGATATGGCTTCAGGATTCTTGAATATGCTTTCTTACTGGTTATTCTTTATTTCTGCAGTAATTATGATTTTATCATTATTCGTAGAAGGAGGACCAGCATCTTCTGGATGGACAGTTTATCCTCCATTAAGTGCTTTACCACAAGCGATTCCTGGATCAGGTATGGGGATGACTTTATGGTTAATCTCAATGGCAATCTTTATTGCATCTTCTTTAATGGGATCTTTAAACTATGTTGCTACTGTAATTAACTTAAGAACAAAAGGAATGTCTATGACAAGATTACCTTTGACAGTATGGGCTTTATTTACTACAGCTATCATCGGTATCGTTTCTTTCCCTGTATTATTATCAGCTGCTTTATTATTATTATTCGATAGAAGCTTTGGAACATCATTCTTCTTATCTGATATTTATTTAGCAGGAGAAGTATTACATTACCAAGGAGGTTCTCCAGTATTGTATGAACACTTATTCTGGTTCTTAGGTCACCCTGAGGTTTACATCGTAATCTTACCAGCAATGGGTATTACTTCTGAAGTTATTGCATGTAACGCTCGTAAACCAATTTTTGGTTACCGTGCGATGATTGCTTCAATTTTAGGTATTGCTTTCTTATCAACAATCGTTTGGGGTCACCACATGTTCGTATCGGGAATGAATCCATTCTTAGGATCTGTGTTTACTTTCACAACATTGTTAATTGCAATTCCATCAGCTGTAAAAGCGTTTAACTATATCACTACAATTTGGAGTGGTAATATCCAAATGAACCCATCTATGCTTTTCTGTATAGGTTTCGTTTCAACTTTCATTACAGGAGGTTTAACAGGGATTATTTTAGGAGATTCAACATTAGATATCAACGTTCACGATACATATTTCGTTATTGCTCACTTCCACTTAGTAATGGGTATTTCTGCTCTTTACGGAATGTTTGCTGGTATCTACCACTGGTTCCCTAAATTATTTGGAAGAATGATGAACAAAAACTTAGGTTACATCCACTTCTGGGTAACTGCAGTTTGTGCTTACGGAGTTTTCTTCCCAATGCACTTCATCGGATTAGCTGGATTACCTCGTCGTTACTACTCAAACACTGCTTTCCCATTGTTTGATGAGTTCTACGATGTGAACGTGTTAATTACTGTGTTCGCTTTAGTAGGTGCTGCTTTCCAATTAGTGTTCTTATGGAACTTCTTCTATAGTATTTTCTATGGTAAGAAAGCTACTCAGAACCCTTGGAGAAGTAACTCTTTAGAATGGACTACACCAGTAGAACATATTCACGGTAACTGGCCAGGTGAATTACCAGTTGTTTACAGATGGCCTTATGACTACAGTAAACCAGGTTTACCTGAAGACTTTGCTCCTCAAAATATGCCTTTCGTTGAAGGTGAAGAGCAATTACATCACTAAGAAATAGCTTGTCTATTATATATAAAAAAGGTCATCCTAATCGGATGGCCTTTTTTGTTTTTAAGAGATTGATAATTTAATTTATCTTTGCGATATGAATGAGAATTTGAACCCTACTAATAAACACTTTTCTCCGGAAGAGAATGATATAGAAAAAAAGTTAAGACCACTGTCATTTGATGATTTTGCTGGTCAAGCTTCTGTTTTGGAAAATTTAAAGATTTTTGTTGAAGCAGCTAATCAACGTGGCGAAGCCTTAGATCATACTTTGTTTCACGGACCTCCCGGTTTAGGAAAAACAACATTGGCTAATATTTTAGCGAATGAATTAGATGTAGGGATTAAAATTACATCAGGTCCTGTATTGGATAAACCTGGTGATTTGGCAGGGTTACTTACTAATCTTGAAGAGAGAGATGTGTTGTTTATTGATGAGATTCACCGCTTAAGTCCAATTGTAGAGGAGTATTTATATTCTGCAATGGAAGATTTTAAGATTGATATAATGATTGAATCAGGACCTAATGCAAGGTCAGTTCAAATTCATTTGAATCCATTTACATTAGTAGGAGCTACAACTCGCTCAGGGTTACTGACAGCACCAATGCGTGCTCGTTTCGGTATTCAAAGTAGATTACAATACTACAACAAAGAATTACTTGCCACTATTATAGAAAGAAGTGCTTCTATTTTAGGAGTTCCTATTGATTTAGAGGCAGCAATTGAAATAGCAGGTAGAAGTAGAGGTACGCCTCGTATTGCCAACGCCTTGTTGAGACGTGTACGTGACTTTGCACAAATTAAAGGTAATGGAACAATTGATGTTGCAATCTCGCAATATGCCTTGAATGCTTTAAATGTAGATTCATTTGGATTGGATGAGATGGACAACAAAATCCTTTTAACCATTATTGATAAATTTAAAGGAGGACCAGTTGGTTTGTCAACTTTAGCAACTGCTGTGTCAGAAAATGGAGAAACTATTGAAGAAGTTTATGAACCTTATTTGATTCAAGAAGGTTTTATTGTGCGTACACCAAGAGGTAGAGAGGTTACTGATAAGGCTTATGAACATTTAGGAAGAAAGAGAGTTTCTCGTCAAGGTGGACTTTTTGACGAATAGAAATACGGTATGATTGAAAATAAGAGCAAACACGCTTCATTGATTAAAGCTGAAGCTCTGCGGTTAGGTTTTATGTCTTGTGGAATTTCCAAAGCTGAATTTTTGGAAGTAGAAGCTCCTCGTTTAGAACGTTGGTTAAATAATCAAATGCACGGTCAAATGAGTTATATGGAGAATCATTTTGACAAGCGTTTAGATCCTCGTTTACTTGTTGAAGGTGCTAAAAGTGTTGTTTCGCTTACTTTGAATTATTATCCAGAAGAAACACAGATAGAAGATTCGTATAAGATTTCCAAGTATGCTTATGGAGAAGACTATCATTATGTCATTAAAGACAAGTTAAAGGAGTTACTCTATTTTATCCAAAGTGAAATAGGTGATGTAGATGGACGTGTTTTTGTTGATTCAGCACCTGTTTTAGACAAGGCTTGGGCGGCAAAAAGCGGTTTAGGTTGGGTTGGGAAAAACAACAATTTGATCAATCGTAAGAATGGATCTTTCTTTTTTATAGCTGAGTTAATCATAGATTTAGATTTAGAAACTGATGGACCAACAACGGATCATTGTGGAACGTGTACCAAATGCATAGACGCTTGTCCAACCAAAGCGATTGAGAGTCCATATATCGTTAATGGTAGTAAATGTATTTCGTATTTAACCATAGAATTGAGAGATGATATTCCATCTGAATTTGCTAACAAATTGGATGATTGGATGTTCGGTTGTGATGTTTGTCAGGACATTTGTCCTTGGAATCGATTTGCAAAGCCTCATAGTGAGCCTCGTTTTATTCCCAATAATGAGTTAATGCACTTAGAAAAAAGGGAATGGCGTGAATTGACAAAAGAGACATTCAATGAAATTTTTAAGAAATCTGCAATAAAGAGGACTAAATACGATGGTTTATTGCGAAATATACAATTTTTAGCCGACTGAATTACTTAATTTTGATTATTAGGCAAAAATGCTACCTTTGTTTATCATGTTAAATGAAAATTTATGAACAAAGATAGTTTACGCAAAGAAGCATTAAAGTACCACGCGGAACCTGTACCTGGTAAGATTCAGGTAGTTCCGACAAAAAAGTACTCTTCTCAGAGAGATTTAGCATTAGCATATTCACCTGGAGTTGCTGAGCCATGTTTAGAAATTGCAAAGGATGTAAACAATGTTTACAAGTATACAGCTAAAGGAAATTTAGTAGCAGTTATCTCAAATGGTACTGCAGTATTAGGACTTGGTGATATCGGACCTGAGGCTTCAAAACCAGTAATGGAAGGTAAAGGTTTATTATTTAAAATTTTTGCAGATATAGATGTTTTCGATATTGAAGTTGACACTACTGATGTTGAAAAATTTATAGAGACAGTTAAAAATATTGCTCCTACTTTTGGAGGGATCAATTTAGAAGATATAAAAGCGCCAGAATCTTTTGAGATTGAAAGACGTTTAAAAGAGGAATTGAATATTCCTGTGATGCACGATGACCAACACGGTACGGCTATTATTTCAGCTGCAGCATTAATTAATGCGGCAGAGTTAGCAGGTAAAAAACTTGAAGAAGTTAAAATGGTTGTGTCAGGTGCAGGATCTGCAGCAATCGCTTGTGCTAAGCTTTATGTAGCATTTGGTGTTAAGCAAGAGAATATCAAAATGTTTAACAGTAAAGGTGTTTTAAAGAAAAATGATGAGCGTATTTCTGATTTGCAACGCGAGTTTGCAATTGATGGAGATATATCACTAACAGACGCGTTGAAAGGTGCTGATGTATTTATCGGATTATCTACGGCAGATGTTTTAAAACCAGAGATGCTTTTAGGAATGAGTGAGAATCCAATTGTATTTGCAATGGCTAATCCGAAACCTGAAATTGATTATAATCTTGCAGTGGCAACACGTAAAGATGTTATTATGGCAACAGGTAGATCTGACTATCCTAACCAAGTTAATAACGTTTTAGGGTTCCCATATATTTTCCGTGGTGCTTTAGATGTTAGAGCAACGAAAATTAACGAAGAAATGAAAATGGCAGCTGTAGTAGCATTAGCTAAATTAGCAAAAGAGCCAGTTCCAGAACAAGTTAATATAGCATACGGAGAAACAAAGTTTACTTTCGGTCGAGAGTATATTATTCCAAAACCATTTGATCCACGTTTAATTTCTGTTGTTCCACCAGCGGTAGCAAAAGCAGCTATTGAAACAGGTGTAGCAGATGCTGTTATTACAGATTGGGACAAGTATAAATCAGAGTTAGAAGTACGTATGGGTAGCGATAATAAGCTTGTAAGAATGCTTATTAACCGTGCAAAAGTAGAGCCTAAACGCGTAGTTTATGCTGAAGCAGACCATTTAGATGTTTTAAAGGCAGCACAAATTGCTTACGAAGAAGGAATTGCAATTCCGATTCTTTTAGGAGATAAGGAAACGATTCTTGATTTAAAGAGAAGTATTGAGTTTACTGCTGATTTAGAAATTATAGATCCAAAATCAGAAGAACAAAAAGAAAGACGTGAAGCATTTGCTAAAGCATATTGGTCAACAAGACAACGCAAAGGAATTACATTGTATGATGCTACTAAATTGATGGTAGAACGTAATTATTTTGCAGCAATGTTAGTTAATCAAGGAGAAGCAGACGCTTTGTTAACAGGTTTCTCTCGAAATTACCCTACTGTTGTAAAACCAATTTTAGAGTTAATACCAAAAGCAGCAGGAGTTACTAAAGTAGCTACTACAAACTTGATGATGACTAAAAGAGGACCTATGTTCTTAGCAGATACAGCTATTAATCCAGATCCTTCAGCAGAAGATTTAGCAAAAATTGCTGTTATGACTGAGAAAACAGTTCGTATGTTTGGTATGGAACCTGTAATCGCTATGTTATCACACGCTAACTTTGGATCAGCTGCAAATGCATCACCAGCAAAAATGAAAGAAGCAGTACGCATCTTACACGAACAGCATCCTGATATGGTAGTTGATGGAGAGATTCAAATGGATTTTGCATTGAACAAAGAAATGTTGAAAGCGAAGTTCCCATTCTCAAAATTAGTTGGTAAAACAGTTAACACACTTGTGTTCCCTAATTTAGATTCAGCAAACATTACTTATAAAATGTTGAAAGAGCTAAATAAATCAACATCAATAGGACCAATTATCTTAGGGTTAGACAAAGCAGCTCACGTATTCCAATTAGGAGCAAGTGTTGATGAAATGGTAAATATGACTGCTGTAGCAGTAGTAGATGCCCAAGTTCGTGGTAATAGAAAAAAGAAATAAGAAACTGTCTTTACGATTAGTTTAACACTCGTGCTGAATGTTACTAAATAGTTAATAATTATTTGCTATTTTTGAAGTAAAATTAGACGAGATGATTGCACATATTCAAGGAAGATTAGTTGAAAAGACACCCACTGAAGTGGTGATTGATTGCGGGGGAGTTGGATATCTTATCCATATTTCCCTGCATACTTTTTCGCAAATTGGTTCCTCTGAAAACTTAAAATTATATACTTACCTACAAATTAAAGAAGATGGGCACACTCTTTTTGGTTTTAGTGATAAAATTGAAAGAGAGTTATTTAAACTTTTAATATCTGTTTCAGGTATTGGGGGTAACACAGCTCGAAATATGCTATCTTCAGTTTCCCCAAAGGAATTATTACAAGCTATTGCATCAGCAGATGTTAAGACAATCCAATCCGTAAAAGGAATTGGAGCAAAAACTGCACAACGTGTAATTTTAGATCTTCAAGAAAAAGTTCTAAAATTATATAATATTGATGAAGTTTCACCAGTTATTAACAATACTAATAAGGATGAAGCGTTATCTGCTTTAGAAGTACTTGGCTTTATACGTAAGTCAGCAGAGAAAGTGGTGGATAAGATTATTAAGCAAACACCAGATGCTTCAGTAGAGTCTATCATTAAGCAAGCTTTAAAAAACTTATAAATCTTGAAAGGGATAATTCCTAATATTAAACTATACCTATTTTGGGTATTCTTACTACTTTGTGGTTTGCAGAGTAGCTATGGACAAGAATTACCTGAACAGGTTGTAGATTCACTACAAACAAAATACGATGTTGGTAAAATAGTAATTCCTGATCCTCAGATGATCAAGGAAGGATATACCTATGATCCTTATACGGATATGTATTATTTTACGAAAACATTTGATGGGTTTAATGTGAATTATCCATTGATATTAACACGTAAAGAATTCGAAGAAATGATTATGCGTGCTGAAATGCGTAAGTATTTTCAGCAACGTTTTAATGCGATGCACGGTCGTTTAGATGATGATGATCCAGCTTTACGCGATATGTTGCCACGTTATTATGTAAACTCTAAGCTGTTTGCAGGGATTTTTGGATCAAACACTATTGATGTTAAACCTTCTGGTTCAGTAGAGTTTGATATGGGAGTTCGTTTTAGTAAACAAGATAATCCAATATTATCACCACGTAATCGCAAGAATATGACTTTTGATTTTGATCAAAGGATTAGTATGGGGTTACAAGGAATGGTAGGTACTCGTTTAGCGGTTAATATTAATTACGATACACAAGCTACATTCGATTTTCAAAATATGATGAAGTTGGCATTTGAGCCAGATGAAGATGATATTGTTAGATCAGTAGAAGTAGGTAATGTTAGTATGCCAATTAGTGGGTCATTGATACGTGGTGCACAAAGTTTATTTGGAGTTAAGACACAGCTTCAGTTTGGTAGAACAACAATTACTGGAGTATTCTCAGAGCAAAAATCAGAGACGACTTCTATGCGTGCAGAAGGAGGAGGAACACTTGAAGATTTCGAGTTATATGCATTAGATTACGATGAGGATAAGCACTTTTTCTTATCACAATACTTCCGAAATAATTACGACGAAGCATTAAAAAATTACCCTTACGTTAGAAGTAGGGTAAGAATTACACGTGTAGAAGTTTGGATTACAAATCGCTATAATAGTGTAAATCAAAATAATAATAATTCTCGAAATATTGTAGCCTTACAAGATTTAGGGGAAGGTCGCAATAAAGTAGGGAAGGAAGACAAGGATGTTGTTGGTATAGCTGATCCTGAAAATGGTTTCTTTGTTAATTTACAAAATAACGCCTTTCCGAATAACGCAAATAACCAGTTTGATCCAGGTAAAATAGGAAGTAATTATTTGACACCTGCAATTCGTACAAGTACTTCAGGAAGTTCTGCATTTACTATTTCAGTTCAAGAAGGAAAGGACTTTGTACGTTTAGAGAGTGCGAGAAAGTTAAATCCAAGCGAGTTTAATTTTCACCCTCAGTTAGGATATATTTCTTTACAACAACGTTTGTCAAATGATGAAGTATTAGCAGTTGCTTACCAATATTCTATAGGAGATCAAGTATATCAAGTTGGAGAATTTGGTACAGATTCTGGTATGACTACAGCAACGGAAGGTAATTTAAAGCCAGGAGATTCAAATTATTATCCTGGAAATGATGATGTTCCAAGATCACAAGCATTAATTCTAAAAATGCTTAAAAGTAATTTGACATTAGTAGGACAACCTGTTTGGAAATTGATGATGAAAAATATTTATCAGATTCCAAATGCGATGTATTTGTCTCAAGATAAGTTTCGTTTTAATATTTTATATACAGACCCGAGTCCATTAAACTACATTAGTTCAGTAACAGACCAACCGTTACCAGAAGGAGTTGAGCGTACTCCTCTTTTAAAAGTTTTTCATTTAGATCGATTAAATAATACAAACGACCCTCAAGCAGGAGGAGATGGTTTCTTTGACTTTGTACCCAATAAAGGAATGCAAGAAGTTTTTGATCCAAATAACCCAGGGGGTAGTACCAATAATAGTAATTATGGAAATGGAGGTTATGGAAATAATAACAACTATGGAAATAATAATAATTATGGCAATAACGGGTATGGGAATAATAACAATCAGTATAGTGGTAATGTATTTGAGGGGATAACGATTGACCCAACTAATGGGCGATTGATATTTACAACAGTAGAACCATTTGGAGAGCATTTATTTAAGCAGCTTGAAGATAATGTTGCCAATACTGATTACGATAATTCTGAGACTTACAATAAAAACCAGCAAAAGTATGTTTTTAGAGAGATGTACCGTACAAGTAAGACAGATGCGGAAAGACGTCAAAGTGAAAAGAATAAATTCCAATTAAAAGGAAAGTATTCAAGCCAAATGGGAGAGGGAATCCCAATTGGAGCGATGAATGTTGCACCGGGATCTGTAGTTGTGCAAGCAGCTGGACGCGTACTTGTAGAAGGCGTAGATTATACAGTTGATTACAGTAGAGGGCGTGTTATGATCTTAGACCAAGGATTATTAGCGTCAAATACGCCTATTGATGTTTCTGTAGAAAACAATACGATGTTTGGACAGCAAACCAAGCGTTTCTTTGGGTTAAATGTTGAGCATAAATTTAATAAAGACTTTATTGTAGGAGGTACGTTTTTACGTTTATCTGAAAGGCCTTTTACACATAAGTCAAATTATGGTGAAGAAGCAGTAAACAATACTATATGGGGCTTTAATGCACAATATTCGACAGAAGTGCCCTTTTTAACAAGGTTAGTAAACAAGTTGCCGAATATTGATACAGATGTAGAATCACGCGTATCTTTTAGAGGAGAGTTTGCTTATTTACAGCCTGGAACTTCAAAGCTTGATCAGATGAATGGTGAAGCTACATCTTACATAGATGATTTTGAAGCTACACAGTCAACGATTGATATAAAAGCACCAAGTGCTTGGAAGTTATCAAGTACACCTATTGGTTTCCATAGATTTACAGATTTCACCAATGCAGATAAGGTTGCACCTACAGCTTATTCTTTAGAAGACGGTTACAGACGTTCAAAGCTGTCTTGGTATATGATTGATCCAGTATTTTTTGTGGGCTCAAAACCAGATGGTGTGACTGAATATGATTTGTCTTCTATTCGTACAAGAAGAATTTATAGTGAAGAGTTATTTCCAAATAAAGATATTGCCTACGGAGAAAGTAGAGTTATTAATACCTTAGACTTGACGTATTATCCAGAAGAAAGAGGACCTTACAATTTTTATAGTGGATATACGAAAAATGCAAAATCTCCAACCCCTAAAAACAACTGGGGTGGTGTTATGCGTGGCTTAAGTACAACAAACTTTGAACAAGCAAATATTGAATTTGTTGAGTTTTGGGTAATGGATCCTTATGTTGGTAGGTCTGGAGCTGTAGCAACTACAAATACAGGGCAACTGCGTTTAAACTTAGGATTTATCTCTGAAGATATTTTAAGAGATGGTTATAAACAATATGAAAATGGATTGCCTGATACAGGAGCTAACTTAGTACATACTATAGAAACTATTTGGGGAAAAGTTCCAGCTGCACCTTCATTAATCTATGCTTTTGATACAAGTGCTGAAAATAGAAAACTTCAAGATGTAGGATTAGATGGTCTTAGTGATGAAGAAGAGAGAATAAAATTTGCTGAGTTTGCAAGTTTTGCAGATCCAGCTGCCGATAATTTTATCCACTATTTAGATGCTTCAGGAGGAATCTTACAGCGTTATAGAGATTATAATGGATTAGAAGGAAATAGCCCATCTTCAGGTGGAAGAGGAGGAAATAATCAACCAGATGCAGAAGATGTTGACGGAGATAATACGATGAATACAATTGATGCGTATTATGAATATACTGTTGATGTAAAACCAAACTTACAACCAGGAGAAGGGTATGTTACAGATGTTAGGACTACGATTGTTCCTTTGCCTGATGGACAAGAAACAGAAGTAAGATGGCTACAGTTTAAAATACCAGTAGATTCAAAAGATAAAAAAGAAATTGGAGCAATAAGCGATATGCGTTCAATACGTTTTATGCGTATGTATTTAACTGATTTTGAAAAAGATGTAACATTGCGTTTTGGAACATTAAACTTAGTTCGTTCAGATTGGAAAAAGTTTGATAGAAGTTTAATTGAAGAAACTAATGTAAGCGGGGGTAAAAACACAAAAATTGATGTTGCATCAGTTAATTTGACAGATAACTACGATAAAAAACCTATTCCTTATGTGTCCCCTCCAGGTGTTCGCAGAGAGCAGGTGTATATGAATAACACATTAATAAATCAGAATGAACAATCGTTACTATTAAAAGTTGAAAACTTAACGCATAGAGACGCAAGAGGGGTATATAAAAACTTTAATGTTGATATGCGTCAATATAAAAAACTGCGTATGTTCATACACGCAGAGTCTTTAAAAGAATCAGCTAAATTAGGAGATTATGATATGGCTGCATTCATCCGTATTGGTAGTGATTTGGTGGATAACTTCTATGAGATTGAAATACCATTAAAAGTTACTAATGGTGGAGAGGCAGATCCTGAGGCAATTTGGCCAAAAGAAAATGAATTAGAAGTTGAAATCGACTTATTAGCGAAATTAAAGTTGTTGAAGATGGCAGAATCAGGTAAACCTGGTTATGACGCGTCAAAGACTTTTTATGTAGATGAGTCGGAGTTAAACGGATCAGTCATAGACAAACCTAATAAACTTAAGTTAGGAATTAAAGGTAATCCAAACTTTGGAAAAGTTAGAGTGATGATGCTTGGTGTTAGAAATGTGATGAATGGCGCAGTTGGTGTTGTAACAGGTAAAGAGTTTTCAGGAGAGTTTTGGTTTGACGAGTTGCGTATGTCCGATATGGATAACAAAGGAGGATGGGCTGCAACAGCTACTATTGATGCTAATTTAGCTGACTTTGCAACTGTATCGATGACAGGTATGAAATCTACAATTGGTTTTGGAGGATTAGAACAAGGACCACAACAAAGAAGTCGAGAAGATAGAAAGTCATATAGCGTTGTAACTAATGTTAATTTAGGACAATTGCTACCTAAAACGTGGGGAGTAAACTTGCCATTTAATTATGCTATCAGTGAAGAGTTTATTACCCCTGAATATGATCCTAATAATCCTGATTTGAAATTAAGTTATATTAAATCAGGAGCGAAATCGTCTGCAGAAGCAGAAGAGGCAGAGAAAAGAGCAATTGATTATACGAAGAGAAAAAGTATTAATTTTATTGGTATAAGTAAAGAAAAGAATCCAGAGAAAAAGAGACATATTTACGATATTGAAAACCTAACATTATCTCATTCATACAATGAAGTGAAGCATCACGATTTTGAGATAGAATCAATGTTAGAACAACAAGCACGTACATCGTTAGATTATACTTATTCATTTGAAACAAAAAGTATTGAACCGTTTAAAAAAGTAAGTTTTTTAAGTGGTAATTATTGGCAATTAATTAGAGATTTTAATTTCAATTTTATGCCAAGTAATATTTCATTTACAAGTAATGTAATGCGTCAGTATAATAGACAAGAGTTTAGATTACTTGATGTAGAAGGGATAGGTTTAGATCCATTGTACAGACGTAATTATTTCTTCAACTATAATTTTGGTTTCAATTTTGATTTGACAAAATCTTTACGTTTAACTTATATAGGAGGTAGTAATAATATTGTAAGAAATTATTATGATGTAACGACTGGTCAAATTGACAATGATAATAGAATCTGGGATGATTATTTTAATATTGGAGAACCTAATCAGTTTTCTCAACAGTTTACATTAAACTATGAGTTACCACTAAATAAGATTCCGTTTTTGTCTTTTATTAGATCAAACTATGCATATACAGGAAACTTTAATTGGCAACGTGCTTCAGACGCTTATTCAAATATTCAACTTGATGACAGCGATGTGTTTTACAGTATAGGGAATACAATTCAAAACTCAAGAACACAAAGGTTAAATACGACTTTAGGAATGGAAACATTATATCGTTATTTAGGCTTAGTAAAGAGTGGTCAACGTAAAAAAGCCACTCCTTCAAAAGCTAAAAAAGCAGCGATTGTTCCAGGACAAAAAGTAGTACAAGCCAAGGATAATACTAAAAAGAATGTAAATGATGAACCAGGAGTAGGAACAGCAATAACAGATGCATTAATTGGAATAGTTACTTCTGTAAAAAACATTCAGATAAATTACTCTGAAAATAGTGGAACAATGTTACCTGGTTTTATGCCAAGTGTAGGGTTCTTTGGAACGTCAAAACCAAGCTTAGGATATGTTTTTGGTAGTCAGGCAGATATTAGATATGAGGCTGCAAAGAATGGATATTTGACTGAATTTCCTGAAATGAATCAACCGTATACTACAATTAGTAATAAAACATTAAACCTTACTGCATCAGTAAGTTTGTTGCCAGATTTAACAATTGATTTATTTGCAGAGCGTATGAAGTCTGATAATTACTCTGAGCAGTTTATTGTAGAAGATGGAGTTTATCACGGGCAAGCACCATATAGTTATGGAAATTTTAGTATTTCAACAATTATGATAGGAACATCATTCTCTAAAAGTGACTTAATGCAGTCACCTACATTTGATCGTATGTTAGAGAATAGATTGACCGTTGCAAATCGATTAGCGGCAGAAAGAGATCCAAATGCAACAGCCGTAGATCAAGATGGTTTTCCTATAGGATATGGAAAAGGTAGTCAAGCAGTTCTTTTACCTGCATTTTTAGCAGCTTATACAGGAGGGAATGCAGATAAGGTTTCAACAAGTTTGTTTAGAGATATGCCTTTGCCTAACTGGAATATTAAATATACTGGTTTTATGAAGATGAAGTGGTTTAAAGATAATTTTAGACGTTTCTCCGTTCACCACGGTTATCGCGCTTCTTATACATTAGGATCGTATAGCTTCAATCACGAGTATTACAAAGATCCGAATGCGTTAAATCAGTATGGTAATTATCCATCTAAAAATGTAGTAAATAGTGCAACGTTATATGAGCAGTTTAATCCACTTGTTCGTTTTGATTTAGAAACAAAATCAGCCGTAAAAGTTTTGTTAGAAATGAGAAAAGATCGTATGTTGTCTTTAAGTTTTGACAACAATTTACTGACAGAAACAAGAGGGAATGATTTTGTACTTGGGTTAGGTTATCGTGTAAAAGATGTAGGATTTAATTCTATGTATGCAAATAATGGAGCTGGAGGAAGAATATCGAGTGATATTAATATCAAGGCAGACTTAACATTGACTAAGCGAGAAACAATTGTTCGCTATTTAGACTATAATAATAGTCAAATGGGAGGAGGACAAAATATGTGGTCATTAAGAGTAGCGGCAGATTATATGTTGAGTAAAAATTTAACAGCAATCTTTTTCTACGATCACTCATTCTCAAAAGCAGTAATCTCAACTATGTATCCTATAACAAATATTAGAGCAGGATTTACAATGAGATATAATTTCGGAAATTAATGAGGATTGGTTCCTAATTATGTAATAATATTATACATTTGCTAAAAACTAAATAAAATGAATTTACCAGCTAATTTAAAGTACACAAAAGATCACGAGTGGGTAGCAATCGAAGGAGATGTAGCTACAATAGGAATTACTGATTTCGCTCAAAAAGAGTTAGGAGACATCGTTTATGTTGAAGTTGAGACATTAGACCAAACTTTAGACAGAGATGAAGTATTCGGAACTGTAGAAGCAGTAAAAACAGTTTCAGATTTGTTTTTACCATTGACAGGAGAGATTATCGAGTTCAATGAAGGATTAGAAACTGAGCCAGAGTTAGTAAATACTGACGCATATGGAGCAGGATGGATGATTAAGGTGAAAATTTCAGATATGAGTGAAGTAGACTCATTATTATCTGATGCACAATATAAAGAATTGATTGGAGCGTAAGATATTTTTTTGGGTAGGAATTATCTGGACAGTTTTAATATTTATGGGCTGTTTGTTAGATGGTAATACCGTATCCAAAGTGCCAAGTATGGAAATACCTAATAAGGATAAAATAGCACATTTTACCTTTTACTTTGTATTTTCCATAGTATGGTTTAATTATATTGTGAAAAGTAAGCCAAATTACTCGAAAATTAAGTTGACAATTTATATCTTTACTATAGCAAGTGCGACAGGGGGAGTTGTAGAAATATTACAGTATTTCTTTTCTCCAACAAGGAGTGCTGAATGGGGGGATGTATTTGCAAATTGTTTAGGAAGTTTATTTGGGTTGTTACTTTGTTTAACTCTTATCACTAAGAAGAAATAGAATTTCAAAATGACCCCAATTAGGGGTCATTTTTTTTTAAATATAAATAGATTATGCAAGATTTAAGAGAGTTTATGGATTCTACTTATTTAAAAACTGCGACACAAGCTGGTTTAAGTGAAGTAGATAATAGTAAAGTAGTGGCTGAGTTGATTCAAGAAGCTATTGATGAGAAATTTAAATTAGCAATGATTAGACCAGACCACGTTAAGTTAGGTCGTAAAATGGTTGATGAGGCTAATTCAAAAGTAGCAATAGGTACTGTAATCGATTTTCCAGAAGGTAATCGTGGACTTGAAGCTAAATTAGCTGAAGCAAATCAAGCAGTGAAAGACGGTGTAGATGAATTAGACTATGTAGTTGACTATACAGCTTTCAAAAAAGGAGAAGTTGATAAAGTTAAGAATGAAGTAGCTGAATGTACTGCATTAGGACTTAACGCTGGTAAATTAGTAAAATGGATTATTGAAACAGCTGCTTTGACAGATGTGGAGATTGTACAACTTACAGCATTAATTAAAAACGTTGTAATGTCTAAGTTTTCAGAGAAAGACTATGACAAAGTATTCGTAAAATCATCTACAGGTTTTTATAAAACAGAAGGAGGAAAACCAAATGGAGCAACAGTTCCAGCGATTGTTTTAATGCTTGAAAATGCAGGACCACTACCAGTAAAAGCATCTGGAGGAATTCGCGATAGAGAAGCTGCAATTGAAATGATTAAGTTAGGTGTTAAAAGACTTGGTACATCATCGGCAAAAACTATTGTTGAGGGGTCAGGAACTGTAGATAGTTACTAAAACCTTAAAAAAATATTATAATCAAAGCTGTTCTCTTTGTTATTAGGATTTGTTTTAAAAATTGGATTATATTTGCAAATCATTAAAAGTAAATGAAAACAGCTTTGAATTTATCTTCTGAAAAAAATATTTCTAATTCGTTATTGAAGGAATTTAAAGAAATGACAAAAATGGGGTTAGCCTTTAGTGTTGTCTTTTCTACAATAGCGGGTTATCTAATTGCAGTTCCTGATTTAAGCAGCATTAATTTTATAACACTTATTGCACTTGCGGTAGGTGGTTATTGTATGGTTGGTGCTTCCAATGTTTACAATCAAATAATTGAGAAGGAACTTGATGCAAAAATGAAGCGTACAATGAATCGTCCGATAGCTTCAGGACGAGTAAAACCTTCATCAGCATTTGTGTTAGCTACAGTGTTAACAATTTTAGGTATTGGTATTCTATATGCAATCAATCCTAAAACAGCTATGTTTGGCGCTATTTCAATCTTTTTATATACAAGTATTTATACACCGTTAAAGACTGTAACACCACTTTCTGTGTTTGTTGGAGCTTTTCCTGGTGCAATACCTTTTATGTTAGGTTGGGTTGCCGCTACGAATAACTTTGGAATAGAAGCAGGAACACTGTTTATGATTCAATTCTTTTGGCAATTCCCTCACTTTTGGGCAATCGGATGGTTTTTATATGACGATTATAAAAAAGGAGGTTTCTCAATGTTGCCAACAGGAAAAAAAGACACAAAGACATCTGTACAGATTATCTTGTATACAATATGGTTAATGATTGCGTCTGTTTTCCCAGCATTTGGTATGACAGGACGTTTGTACCTTACTCCAGTATCAGCAGTATTAGTTTTTATTGCAGGTTTATGGATGTTGTCAGCAGGAGTAAAATTGTACAAAAAGCGTACAGATAAAGCTGCGCGTTCACTAATGTTAGTAAGTGTTACATATATTTCGTTGATTCAAATAATATATGTTTTAGATAAATTTTTAAGATAATTAAAAACATGGATATTACAGCACAAGAGCAGTATGAAAAGAAGGGGAAAGCATTAAAAGTAATGATGCTTTTTGGAATTGGAAGTATAGCAATGGTATTCGCAGGATTGACAAGTGCGTACGTTGTTAGTAAGTCTCGTCCAGATTGGTTAACAGATTTTGTGTTGCCATCAGCCTTTTTATATAGTACAATAGCAATTTTTTTAAGTAGTATCACTTTTCACCTTGGATATAAGGCAATAAAGAGAGACGATAGAAATAAAACTACTACTTATCTAATTTCTACTTTGATATTAGGATTGTTATTCGTTTTTTTGCAGTTCAAAGGTTTTGGTGAAGTTATTTCCGCAGGATATTTCTTTACTGGAAGTGAAAGTACGATCACAACTTCGTTTTTATACGTAATTGTAATTGTACACATAGCCCATCTATCAGGTGGACTATTAGCATTATTGTATGTAATTTATAATCATTTTAAACAAAAGTATAATTCTCAGCAAAACATTGGAATTGAGTTATGTGCATGGTTTTGGCATTTCTTGGATTTGTTGTGGATTTATTTGTTTTTATTTTTTACATTCTATAAATAGAAAAATATAACTAAATTTGAGAACTTTATAACTAACAACTTTTTATGGGAGCGACAGTTACTACAGCAGCTACTAAAGAAACTACATGGGGCGGAGGAAATGAGCCTCTAAAGGTAAGCTATGGTAAAATGATGATGTGGTATTTCATATTATCAGATTCATTAACATTTTGTGGATTCCTGGTAGGATACGGGTTTACTCGTTACAAATTTCAAGATACTTGGCCTATTGCTGACGAAGTATTTAATCACTTTCCATTTTTACATGGTGTAGATGCACCGATGTATTATGTGGCATTGATGACTTTTATTTTGATTTTCTCTTCAGTTACTATGGTTTTAGCCGTAGATGCTGGACATCAAATGAAAAAGAATAAAGTGGCTACTTACATGTTCTTGACTATTGTAGGAGGATTAGTATTCTTAGGATCACAAGCGTGGGAATGGAAAAACTTTATTAATGGTTCTTACGGAGCTGTTGAAACAAGAGGAGGATCTATTTTACAATTCGTAGGAGAAGATGGAAAACAGATTGCTCTATCTGACTTTGCATTAGTTGATGCAAACAGAAATGAAGCTACATTGACAAGAGCGAACGCAACATGGTTCGTGAAAGGTCCAGAAGCAACAACTTATTCAATCGAAGAAGTTAAAGCAGGATTTGAGGCAAATCCAAATGTGAGAATTAGAACACAAAAAACTACTGATGAAAAACACAAAGAGATTCTTACAAGAGAAGAGTCTGTTACTCGTTTGAATGACGCAGTTTTAGTAGTTGAAGGAGCAAGTTTAATTCGTAATGAGTACGGACACAAAACGTTTGCTGATTTCTTCTTCTTTATTACAGGATTCCACGGATTCCACGTTTTCACAGGTATTTTAATTAATGTGGTAATCTTCTTTAACGTTTTAATGGGTACTTACCAAAAGAGAGGTAGCTATGAAATGGTTGAAAAAGGTGGATTATACTGGCACTTTGTTGACTTAGTGTGGGTATTTGTATTTACATTCTTTTATTTGGTTTAACTTTAAAATTCGAAAAAAATGGCAGCAGAAGCAGCACATCATTCAAATACAAAGAGAATCTGGATCGTTTTCGCAATTATGTCTGTGATTACTTTAGTAGAAGTAGTGTTAGGTATTTTTAAACCTGAATCATTACACCACGTTCATATCTTTGGATTAAGTTTATTAAACTATATCTTCATTATTTTAACTGTTGTTAAAGCTTACTACATTATGTGGGCATTCATGCACTTAGAGCAAGAAAAAGCGGCTTTTAGATGGTCAGTAGCGGGGATATTATCTTTCTTATGTGTTTACTTAATTACTTTAGTTTTGACAGAAGGAAACTATATTTTTGACGTATTCCATAATTCACAGTACAAGTGGATATTTTAATATCATATTATATATGAAAAAGGCGGTTTATTGACCGCCTTTTTTTATTTTTGTGAGTTACATAATAGCATTTAAAAATGAAAAAATACCTTATCTTAGTTTTGTTATTTATTATGCCTATTTGCGCTTATTTATTTTTTGCAACAGGTGTTAATCAGTTTGTACGTCTTCCCGTTATAACTGAAGGTGTAAATGAGTTGCCAATAGGAAAAACCTCATTGAATAAGCAACCAAAATTAGAAGGAAAGATAACAGTACTTGGTTTTCCTGGAGGACATCTTTTTAGAGATCGAGGAGACGCCTTTAATCTTAATCAAAAAATTTATAAAAGATATTTAGACTTTGAAGACTTTCAATTAGTGATGGTATTGCCATTAGGAAGTGAAGCTGAAGCTGAAAAGGTAGTTAATGAATTAAGCCCAATTTCAGATATGTCAAATTGGAATTATTTGTTTTTAAAACCAGAAGAAATTCAAGAGTTTTATAATTCACTTGGATTAGTTGGTAAACTTGATGATGACTTGGCAAGCTTGAATGTTTATATAATAGATAAAGATAAAAACCTTAGAGGTAGAAAAGGACCTAATAAATTAGGGGATTTCGAATATAAAGAAGGTTATTCTACTATTTCAGCTGCGGAGTTAAATAATGATATGATGGATGATGTGAAAGTAGTATTAGCAGAATACAGATTAGCATTGAAACAATATAAACGCATAAACAAAGGTGAATAATATGAAAGATAAGTCGTACATCTGGATATCATTTATTGTATTGATATTTGGTATATGGGCAGTGCCTAAAATTATTAAAAAGTTTGAAAAATCTGATTTACACGTTGTAGGTACAGCACCTAAGTTTGAATTAGTAGATCAAAATAATAAGACAATTAATAACGATAGTTATGAAGGGAAAGTTTACTTAGTTGAGTTTTTCTTTGCTAATTGTCCTACTATCTGTCCTATTATGAATATGAACATGCTTAAACTTCAAGATACTTTTTACGGGAATATGAAGTTTGGTATAGCATCAATTACTATTGACCCAACTCGTGATACAGTAGAAGCTTTGAAAGTTCACGCAGATGAATTAGGAGTTAAAAATCCTTATTGGCATATGATGACTGGAGATGCTACTTATATTTATGATTTAGCTAAAAAGTTTAATCTGTACACAGGAGTTAATCCGGATGCTCCAGGAGGATTTGAACATTCAGGTTTATTTGCTCTCGTAGATAAAAATGGGCAAATACGTTGTAGAATAGATGAACACGGTAACCCAATCATTTATTACGACGGAACTACTGATGAAGGAGTAGAATGGTTAAAACAAGATATTAAGTTATTGTTAGAAGAATAAAATGGAAAATAATACAAACGTAGAACAAAAGTTTAGTAAATGGATTTGGGTATTGTCTGTGGCAATCCCAGTAGTAGTAGCAATATTATTTGGAGTAAATCTTCAGAAGTTAGGGTACGATGTTAAGCCATTAACCTTTTTACCTCCAATTTATGCAACAATTAATGGTATAACAGCTGTATTACTTGTATTAGCAGTTCGTGCTATTAAAAAAGGTAATATGAAGTTACACGAGCTATTGATTAAAATCTGTATGGGTTGTTCTTTAGCTTTCTTAGCAATGTATGTAGCTTATCACATGACTTCAATTGAAACAAGTTATGGAGGAGAAGGGATAATTCGTTATGTTTATTTCTTTATTTTGATAACGCACATAATGCTGTCTATTATTATCATTCCTTTTGTACTATTTACTTTTGTACGAGGTATTTCAGGTTCATATCAAAGACATAAAAAATTAGCGCGTATTACATACCCAATGTGGTTATACGTTGCAGTTACTGGAGTAATTGTGTATTTAATGATTTCTCCGTATTATATACATTAATATCTAAAGCGATAAGCAATGAAAAAAATTGGTTGGATTCTTTTTATTTGCTTTTTGTCTTTACAAAATATACAAGCACAGTGTGCAATGTGTAGAGCGTCTCTTGAAACAGAAGAGGGAGGAGTAAAGGCTGAAGCAGTAAATGATGGAATCGTCTACTTGATGTTGTTTCCTTATCTTTTGGTAGGATTAGCTTTATTTTTCAGTTATAAAGTCTATAAAAGCAAAAAAGTTATAAAACAGTAATAAAAAACCGCTACTTATAGCGGTTTTTTTTATTACTTTATACAACAGTAACATAATGTTTGTTTTTTTGTCAATTCTGAAAAATAATTAGATTTATGATTAACCGATATAGAGTAATTGCAATTAGTTTTTTTATTTATTTATTGCCTCAATATATTTTAGCACAAGATAATTATTGGTCTTTACAAAAATGTATAGAGCACGCTATAGATAATAATATTAGGATTAAACAATCTAAACTTGATGAAGAAAGTGCTGTAATTAATAAGGCTATCGCTTTTGGTAATTTCTTGCCAGGCATCAATATGACGGGAAATCATTCGTGGACTATAGCTGATCAACCCAATCAAGTTACAAATTCTATTGAAAGTCAAACAATTCAAAGTAGCAGTTTCGGAGTTGGTGTCAATGTGGATATATACAATGGACTTCAGAATCAAAATTTGTTAGTCAAATCGCGTTTAGCACATTTAGCCTCACAATATAAACTTCAAAAAATGAAGGAGGATATCGCTTTGAATGTGATTAATTCATACTTGCAGATTATTTTTAACAAGGAATTAGTTCGTACAAATAAAGTACAACTTGAGTATGATGAAAGTCAATCTAAAAGAACAGAAGAGCTTGTAGATGCAGGTGTAGTTCCGGCGGGCGATTTGTTAGAGGCTAATGCAACTGTAGCTGTAGCTACACAAAGATTAATTGTTTCTCAGAACGAATTAGTAATGGCTCGGTTAAATTTAGCTCAGTTATTGCAAATAAATGATTACGAAGCTTTCGATGTTATTGATTCAGATTATGAAGTTGGAGAAAGTGCTGTGTTGATCTATACACCTGAGGAAATAAAGTCAAGAGCATTTGAGGTTTTAACAATTGTAAAGAATGCAGAAGCTGAAGTAGATATTGCTGAGCGAAATGTAAAAATTAGCAGAGGTGCTTATTTACCTCGATTAAGTGCTTTTTACAATTTGGGAACAAATATCAATTATCAAGATAGATTGGTAGGTGTAGAAAGTACTGGAACAAGCAGTACAATTGGGTATGTAGAAGGAACAAACCAACGTGTTTTACAACAAAATACAATGGGGGTGTTTGGCGGACCAGATTCCTTTTTTAGTCAGTTCGACAAAAATAAAACATCAAGTTTTGGACTAAGCCTTGCTGTTCCTGTTTTTCAAGGGTTCTCAGTTAGAAATAATGTAAAGTTGAGCAAGTTGAGATTGAAACAGATTGAGAATGAAAGAGAGGTTGTGATATTGAATTTAGAGCAATTAGTATTTAAGGCTTATACAGATACCCAAAGTGCATTGAAAACCTATGAAGCAAGTGTTGTAAGTTTAAAAGCAAGAACACAATCTTTAGAGTATGCAAAAGAGAGATATGCTGTGGGATTAATCAACGTTTTTGAACTCAATCAAAATCAAAACTTATTAGTTACAGCTCAATCGAATTTATTAAAATCCAAGTATGATTATATTTTTAAGACGAAGATATTAGAGTATTACTTTGGAATACCATTATTTAAAAATTAAGATTATGAAAAAGAAATACATTGTTGTTTTTATACTTTTAGTTATTATAGCTATTCTGTTATCTGTTTTTGTTTTCGGAAAGAAAGAAGAATTAACTACGATAGAGGTGGTAACACTTGAAAAATCTAATATCGTTGAAACCGTATCAGGTACAGGAAAGATTCAACCTGAAATAGAGATAAAGATTTCTTCTGAAGTATCCGGAGAAATCATAAATTTGCCAGTGAAAGAAGGTCAAGTTGTAAAAAGAGGTGATTTACTTGTAGAGATTAATCCTGATTTATATACTTCTGCAGTAGACCGTATGGTTGCCATGTTGGCTACAAGTAAAGCTGGATTAGAGCAAGCAGTAGCTCAACTGAAAGAAGCGAAGTCAAATTATGATAGAAATGCTCGATTATTTGAAAAAGGAGTAATTTCTCGCTCAGAGTGGGATAAGGTAGTTCGTGCGTATGAAGTTGCTAAAGCAACACAAAACTCTGCTTTTTACAATGTAGAGAGTGCTAAAGCAGCCTTAGCAGAATCTAAAAGTAATTTACTAAGAACAACAATTTATTCTCCTGCTTATGGTACAATTTCACGAATAGATGTAGAGTTGGGAGAACGTGTTTTAGGAACACAGCAAATGGCTGGGACAGAAATATTGCGCGTTGCCAATTTGAATAGTATGGAAGTTGAAGTTGACATCAATGAAAATGATATTGTAAAAGTAAAGCTTGGAGATGAAACACGAATTAATGTTGATGCCTATTTAAAAAAGGAGTTTAGGGGAGTAGTAACAAGTATTTCAAATTCTGCTTCAAATGCAACTTTATCATCAGATCAAGTAACTACTTTCAAGGTAAAGATTAAAATACTGAGAGAGTCGTATGAAGATTTGTTAGATAATAGTATTGAGAACTATTCGCCTTTTAGACCAGGAATGACTGCTGCTGTAGATATCATTACAAATGTGAAGAAAGATATTCTTGCTGTACCAATTAGTGCAGTAGTAATGCGTAGTCCAACAGATACTCTTTTGTCTAAAGAAGAAGGGAAAAAGGCGTTAGTTAAAGACTTGATGCGAGAGGCTGTTTTTGTTAATGACAACGGTATAGCAAAACTTAAGTTTGTAAAGACAGGTATTCAAGATGATGCTAACATTCAAATTATAGATGGCGTTAGTGCGAATGATGAAATTATAACAGGACCTTATTCAACTGTTAGTAGAACGCTCCAAAATGGAGATAAAGTTAAAGTAGAAAGTAAAAAAGAATGATAACGATTTTAAGTATCGAAACAGCAACTAAGAATTGCTCGGTTTCTTTGTCTGTAGATGGTCAATTGATTGAATGTAGAGAAATAGCTGAAGAGAATTTTTCTCATGCAGAAAAACTACACGTATTTGTTGAAGAAGTATTAAAAGATAACGGTAAAAGTTTAAAAGATTTAAGCGCTATTGCAATAAGTCAAGGGCCAGGTTCATATACAGGATTACGTATTGGTGTATCTTCTGCAAAAGGACTTTGTTATGGTTTATCAATTCCAATGATTGCCTTGGATACATTAGAAGTTTTGGCTCGTCAGATTAATGTTGAAGGGGGATTAATTATTCCGATGTTAGATGCAAGGAGAATGGAAGTTTTCTCAGCTGTATTTGATTCAACATATAATAAAATTGCTCCGATTGAAGCAGTTGTTGTTGATGAAAATTCGTTTGCAGATTATAGTCAAACAAATACTTTACACTTAATTGGTGATGGTGCATTGAAGTGTAAAGAAGTTTTAAATGGAGATAACTTTATTTATTACCCTGAGAATATTTATCCTTCTGCAAAAGAAATGTGTTCAATGGCTCATAGTAAGTTTTTAGCTAATGACTTTGTAGATGTGGCATATTTTGAACCTTTTTATTTGAAAGATTTTGTTTTAATAACAAAGAAAAAATAACATAACCTAATAGGTCTATAACGAAAGGCTCAAGTTTAAATACTTGAGCCTTTTTTGTTTGGTCTAAAATGAGGTGCGTAGATTCTTATAAAATATTTCAATTTTAAAACTCTTGAAACCTTGTGTTTATAAGGCTTTGTGTAGTGGTTAGTCGTAGATTAGTCGCAGATAAATCGTAGATTGTTCGCAAAAAAGGCCTCTATGTGAGGTATCTACGACTTATCTCCGAGTTATCTCCAACTAATGTATGTTTAAAACCTTGTTGATTATTATAAATAAATCTGTTTTTAGGGTAATTAATAGAATCTAATCAATCACTTTTTGTTTGTAAGAGGTGAGGTGAAAAAGAACGGCTGTCTTTCATAACAAAGACAGCCGTTAGTATGTATTATAGGGAATCAGTGATTTCTTTAGCTTTAAGTAAAACAAAAGAACACACCGTATTGTAATTGTCATTTTCTACCCAGACCTGCACATTGTACGTAATCTTAGTATCTAAAAGTTCTTTGATAAGAATACGTGGTTTGGGTTGAGAGATAATCATATCGTGATTATCTAATTCAGCTTTTAGTTGTTCTATAAAATCACTCGTACTCTTAACAAGATTCGTTTGTACAAAAATTTCAGCTCTTCTTAAGTTGTTTTGAGTTATGTTTTTTATTTTTCCATTAGATAATACACCATTTGGGATGTAGATAATGTTATTTTGATAATTGACAATTTGTGTTGAGAAAATATGAATTGCTAAAACTTTACCCGTCTCTCCTTGTGCTTCAATCACATCTCCAATGCGAAAAGGTTTAAATAAAATGATTAAAACACCTCCAGCAAAATTACTAAGAGATCCTTGTAATGAAAGACCAATAGCTAAACTCATTGCACCAATTATAGCAACAAAAGAGCTTGTTTGAATTCCAAGTTTTGATGCAATAATAACAAAAAGTAAGATGCGCAATCCCCAAATCAATACATCCAAAATAAAGCTCGAAAAAGTAGGGTCTATTTTATTTTTGACAAAAATCTTTTGCGCTAATTTTTGAAGAAACTTGATTGCCCACATTCCTAATCCTAAAATGATTAGAGAGGTTACTACCTCTGGAATGAACGCAATAAAGTTCTCTATGTATCTCGTAAGTAAATTATCTAATTTTTCCATAAGTTATAATGTGTACTTTTCTAATGCTGTAACGTTTTCTTCTGGCTTTAAACAAGAAGAGTTCATACAAATATAATGTAAAGTTGAATCGCTATTTCCGTATTTTGCTAAGTAAGGAATAGTTGAATCCGTAGTTGAAGAAAATATAAAAGCACGTGAAATCATTTTATCTCTGATTTTTAAGGCTTGTTTTTTGGCATTTTCTCCAACAAATGACAATTCAATTGGGTGTTGCAAGTATAGGTCAAGTAACAACCAATGTGAGTAAGCAGAAGGATAGTCAATCTGAGACAAAACTACTTTGGTCATATCTGTTGCAATTTGAGTATAATGAGCGTTTTCAAATAGTACACCTAATTTTAATAAATTCATTGCCATAATAGCATTTGAAGAAGGAATTACATTGTCTTCAATTTCTACTGCAGGAGTAATGTTTTTATTTGTTTTTGCACTATACAAAAAGAACGAGCTTTTGTGATCTAAAAACTTGTCAAGTGATAGGTCTACTATGTTTTTGGCGTGTTTGATATATTTTTCTTCAGCTGTGTGTTCAAAAAGATTAATTAGAGCTTGAATGTAGAAACCGTAATCATCTAAATAGGCTTCAATTGTAGCTTTGTCATTTTTGAAAGTTCTAAATAGGCCACCGTCTTCACTCCATAATTTTGAGTGAATAAAATCTTCTAATTTGATTGCACGATTTAGGTACTCTTGATTATGCGTTGCAGTGTATGCATCAAGTAATCCAGTAATCAACATAGCGTTCCAAGAAGTAATTGTTTTATCATCTAATCGTGGTTTTGCGCGTAAATTTCTTTTTTCTAAAAGAAGAGCTTCCCACGCACACTTTTTAGAGTACAAGTCAGATAACGCTATATTTTGTGAAAGCGCAATTTCTTCTAATGATTTATTTTGAATTAAAACGTATTGTCCTTCTTCCCAATAACCAAATTCATTGATATTAAAGACGATGCTAAAAAGGTCAAAATCATCTTGTAAAAGCTCCTGTAATTCCTTTTTTGTCCAAGTGTAAAATGCTCCTTCAACAAGTTTGCTGTTTGCATTTAAACTATCAGCATCCAATGCAGAATAAAAACCACCTTGCTTATTGTCCCAATTTGTAAAAATAAACTTGATTGTTTTATCAATTATTTCAGAGTATAGTGGGTTAGAAGTTCTCTTGTAAGCATCTGCATAAACACTTAATAATTGCGCATTATCATATAGCATTTTTTCAAAATGAGGAACGTGCCATTTGAAATCAACAGAATATCTTGAAAAACCACCTTCAACTGTATCGAAAAGGCCACCATAAGCCATCTTTGTTAGTGTAAGGTCTATGTGTTCTAATAAATCGTTATCACTTTTTAAAAAGCCTAATTTTTGAAGATAAAGCAAGTTAGTAGGCATCATAAACTTAGGAGCTCTATTATACCCACCATATTCAGGATCAAAGCTGTTTTTCCATTTGTCAAGAACAATATCCAGATTAAATCTACTTTCTTCTTTGTATTGTGGCGCTAAGCTTAAAATAGAAATACCTTCACTTAGTTTTTCTGCAAAGTCAATCACAGTATCTTTTCTATCGCGGTAAAGATTTTTTAGTTGTTCTAAAGAATCTGTCCAAGCTTCTTTTTTAAAATAAGTTCCTCCCCAAACAGGACGACCATCAGGTAAACAAACAACATTAAGAGGCCAACCACCTTGTTTAGTCATAAGTTGTACTGCTTTCATATAAAAGTTGTCAATATCTGGATGCTCTTCTCTGTCTATTTTAATTGAGATATAATGCTCATTCATTAAGGTAGCAACTTCTGCATTTTCAAAACTTTCGTGTTCCATAACGTGACACCAGTGACAAGTAGAATAACCAATACTAACAACAATCAATTTATCTTGTTGTAAAGCAGACTCTAATGTTTTTTGATTCCAGGCTTTCCAATAAATTGGGTTATTAGCGTGTTGTAAGAGGTATGGACTGTTTTCAGTATGTAGTTCGTTCATTTTTTTGTATTTATAAGTAACATTGAAAGTTACGATTTTTGAGAATGTAAATTTAGCAACAAAAAAAAGAGAAATGGTAACATTAAGTTAACATCGGAGTGGATAATTATAGTCAAATTTGTTTCATACTTTAATTAAATAAATTTTAAATGGAACAGATTTTTATAGTAATGCTTATTGCTTTAGGGCTTTTAGCAATTATAGATTTAACTGTTGGGGTTAGTAATGATGCAGTAAACTTTTTAAATTCTGCAATTGGTTCAAAAGCTGTTACTTTCCGTACAATTATGATTGTGGCCTCGTTAGGTATTTTAGTCGGGGCGTTATTTTCAAGTGGAATGATGGAAATTGCTCGGAGTGGTATCTTTGTGCCGAGTATGTTCACCTTTAACGATGTGATGATTATTTTCCTCGCCGTAATGATTACTGACGTTTTATTGTTAGACGTTTTTAACTCATTAGGTTTACCTACTTCAACAACAGTTTCTATTGTTTTCGAATTATTAGGAGCTGCAGTGTGTTTAAGTATTATGAAAATTGTAGCCAATGATGATAGTTGGGCAACATTACCAGCGTATATCAACACTGCTAAAGCCACAGAAATTGTAGTAGGTATTTTATTATCGGTATTATTATCGTTCTCAATTGGTACAGTTGTTCAGTATTTTTCTCGTTTGATTTTTACTTTTCAAGTTGAGAAGAAATTAAAATATTTTGGTGCTTTATTCGGAGGGATTGCTATTACTGCAATTACTTTCTTTATTTTAATAAAAGGTTTAAAAGGAGCAAGTTTCTTGACAAAAGAGACTAATATGTGGATTGCAAACAATCAGTTAACAATCATTTTAGTGAGTTTTGTTTTCTGGACATTGTTTTCACAAGCATTAATGAGCTTCTTAAAAGTAAATATATTACGAGTTATTATTGTAATTGGAACTTTTGCTTTAGCATTAGCGTTTGCAGGAAATGACTTAGTAAACTTTATCGGGGTGCCTATTGCAGCTTTCCAATCTTACCAATTCTTCGCCTTATCAGGTCAGTCAGCTGACACTTATATGATGGGGAAATTAGCAGAGGAAAATGTAGTTGCTCCTTTTTACTTCTTAGTAATAGCTGGATTAATCATGGTTTATACCTTGTGGACATCTAAAAAAGCTAAGAATGTAATTGAAACAGAGATGAGTTTAGCTCGTCAAGATACAGGATCAACAGAAGAGAAGTTTGCGCCAAATAGTTTATCTAAATTCATCGTTAGAACTACAGTTTTAATCGGAATGGGAATTAACTATTTTTTACCAAAGTCACTTCAATTGAAAATGGATAGTCGTTTTGAGCTTCCTAAAAAAGACAAGAAATCGTCATCTAAAGATGAGCCAGCTTTTGATATGGTACGTGCTTCTGTAAACTTAATGGTTGCGAGTATTTTGATTTCAATTGGTACATCTATGAAGTTGCCATTATCTACTACTTATGTAACATTTATGGTTGCAATGGGTACATCATTTGCAGATAGAGCTTGGGATAGAGATTCTGCAGTATATCGAGTAGCAGGTGTGTTTAATGTAATTGGTGGATGGTTTGTAACTGCTATTGTTGCTTTCGTAGCTGCTTTTATTGCTGCCTATATTTTGAAAATAGGAGAAGTTTATGCTGTAGTTGGTATGTTAATCTTAGTAGGTATTTTATTATACAGAAGTAATAAAAACCATATTAAGAAGACAAAAGAGAAAGAGGCAAAAGAAGCTAAACTTGATAAGGTTGATATTGTAACTATTCAAGGAGTAGCATCAGAGAGTTCTTCACAAATTGCTAATGTATTGACTCGTGCGAATGAGTTATATACAACAGTAGTTGATGGTGTAGCACTTCAAGATCTTAACCAACTTAAGAAGAGCAAGAAGCAATTGAAGAAGTTGGAGAAAGAAGTAGATGATTTAAGAGGTAATGTATACTTCTTTATTAAGAACTTAGATGAAACATCAGTTGGAGCAAGTAAATTCTACGTGTTGACTTTAGGATATCTTCAAGATATGATTAAAGCAATTAGTTTTATTGCACAACATAGTTTTACTCACGTTGATAATAACCATAAGAAATTAAAATTCAATCAGATTAGAGACTTAAAACTGATTGATAAAAAGTTACAAGATCTATTTGACAAGATTGTTGTTTTATTCTCTGAGGAGAAGTTTAGTGAAATCGACGATATCTTGAAAGATAAAGAGGAGTTAATATCTGCTGTTGATAAATTGATTCAAAAACAGATTATTCGTATTAGAACTACGGAGACGAGTCCTAAGAATAGTAAATTATATTTCTCAATATTATTTGAAACAGATGATTTAATTAAATCTACTATTGGTTTATTAGAATTGTTTAAAGATTTTGAGATTGATGTTAAGAGGAAGTCATTCATAAGAATGAACTAATCTATATTTAGTTAAAGTAGGGAGGCTATCGGATACGGTAGCCTCTTTTTTTATTCAATAAGAGATTGATACTTAATGTAAGTGTATTCTCTATTCTTGAAAGCAGGGATTAAAGTTGAGGTGTATTGTTTTAAATGAAAAGGAGTGCGTGAGTTTTAATTTGTAGGAATGAATGCCTTTTAGAAGGTTGCTATATTTTACAGTTTACAAGAGGTAAAAAAAATAGGCTGTCTATATTTAGACAGCCTATTTAATATAAAAAGTTTAGGATTATTATCCGTTGTATGCTTCAACAATGATTTCGTTGTCGTGTAACATTTGTCTAAGCATATTTTCAATTCCATTTTTCAATGTGAAAGTAGAAGAAGGACACCCACTACAAGCACCTTGTAACATTACTTGAACTGTATTTGTAGCTTCGTCATAGTTTTGAAAAGCAATATTTCCACCATCAGCTTGTACTGCAGGTTTCACATACTCTTCTAAGATATTGATGATACGTTGAGACTTCTCGTCTAAAGAATCAAAGTGTTGTTCTTCGTGCTCTTCAATTGCTTTTGTATCTGTAATTAATGACTCATCAACTGCTAAGTTTCCGTTTTCTAAAAATTCTTTGATAAAAGATCTTGTAGAGTTTACGAACTCATTCCAGTCGTAAGCATCATATTTAGAAATAGAAACATAGTTCTCATCAATAAAGATTTCTTTAACAAAAGATAGTTTGAATAATTCTTTAGCAAGAGCAGATGAACTTGCTTCATCAATATTTTTGAATTCTACTCCTTTTTTTGTTAATAATTTATTAGCAACGAATTTTAATACTGCTGGATTTGGTGTTGATTCAGCATAAATTGTAATTGGTTGCTTTTTTATTTCTTTTTTAGAATCTATTAGGATTTTCTTACCTTTAGCGATGAAAAGTTCAATCTGATCAGCAACGGTCTCTTTTACTTCATCCCATTCAACAATTGAAAATTTTTCGATGGCGATAAAATTATTTGAGATATAAACCGTTTTAACAAAAGGAAGGTAGAAAAGTTCTTTCGCAAGAGGAGAGTTTGCAGTCTCGTCAATGTTTTTGAACTCATAGTTATCACCTTTAGTTATAAAATCTGGTAAAACAAATTTTATAATAGCTGGATTTGACGTATCTTGAATTTGTATTTTTGACATATTATTTTTGTTTTTTCAAAATTAACAAAGAAAAATTCTAAGTGTCACGAAGATAAGATTTTTAAACATTTAATTAACATTAGTAAGCAATAACAATTTAATATAGCGGTAAAATGGGCAAAAGAAAGTGGCTTTTATTATTTGTACTTTTTAGTTTCTTATCAGTAGGAGCTGTGGTAAGAGGTACAAACCCTTTTGATTATCTGGGTAAGACAGAATTAGCTGAGGTTTATAACGATCAAGATGAACAAAAACCTGAGGTTAAAATTGGGAAGCCTCACGATATTGAACAAGCTCTTCCGAAAAACAGTGCCTCTGGAAATTTCAGAGTGTTCTTAGGAGAAGCAATTAAAGATAGAACAACAGGGGCAGTAATAGATGCTAATGGTAATGCTATTGTTCCAGAAGGTTATATTTACAGCTTTCACAATACATTAGATGATGCTAATCGTGCTATAAATAAGCAGAGTGAGATTTTTTATGTAGATAAATTTGATCCCGCATCAGCACCAATAACTAAATATTTAAGAGTACAATCTGTAGTTGATGCTACAAAAATAGTTGTTTCTCCATTTTCAATTAAGGTAAAAGGTGAAGAAGGGACTGTACTAAATGATAGAGTTACAGGTCGTGCTGACCAATATAAATCTGCTGATGAAAATGGTAAGGCTACTTTTGTTTTAAGAGAAGATAAAAATCAATTCTATTATGGTAACTCAAGTACTGAGTTGTTTAAACTTGGTAGTAAGGTTGCATTGACTGATGATGAGGTAAATAAATTTGTTACAGATAAGAATCAAGTAATTGAAGCTAAGATTGTTTTAGACGGAGAAACTGCTATACGTCAGTTTACATTGTATGTAGAGACATTGAAAGTTAGTGGTGTTAATCCAACTATAGAATCTGTAGAGACAAGAAGTGATAAAGATAATAGATATGGTAATTATGATTTAAAGGAAACTATACCAGCTTTATTAGCAGCGGGTGAGAATCCGGATTATTATACAATTACTTTTCACAGAACAAAGGCTGATGCAGATAGTAATAAAGACGCATTGGATATCACTAAACCAGTCGAAGGAGCCCATGGTACTGATGTAACTGCTCGTATTTCATATAAATTAGCAAAATCTGCTGATCCAATAATTTCAACTAAACAGAAGGTTAAGTTTAAAGTAATAGATAAACCTACTATTCCTGTACTTAATAATATTTCTTATTGCGATAGTAATATTACTTCTTATAGCTTAACGATAGATGGACAAACTAAGGTAATTGCCGATGGTAGAACGATTGCTACAGATGAAGAAATGGCTAAGCCTAACTTCGATCCTAAAGGGAAGTATTCTATTGGGTATTTTCTTTCAGAGGAAGATGCTATTGCTAATACAAATAAGATTGTTGGAGTAGAGATTACAGTGAATTTGAATGAAGCTCGTAAGATTTGGACTCGTTTGACAAATTTAGAAGATGGAAACTTCAATACTGCGTATTTCTATGCTTCTTTAGGGTATGATGATATTAAAACATACAAATTTGATAAGCAGAATTTTAGATTTTGTCAAAGTGATAAAGATAATAAGGGACAGGATTACTTTGTTAATCTTAGAGCTTACGACTACTATTCTTTAGGTAATTTTGTAATAAAACCACAACCGCCATTATATCCAGAAGGTGCTAATGTAACCGTAGCTTATTATAGAAGTGAGGAGGATGCTTTAGCTGATGAAAATAGAATTCCAGAGGATACAGTAACTAAGTACCCTATAAAGATGGGAGAAAGCTCTGATTTACTTTGGGCTAAGGTAGTGATGAAAGACGGTTTCAGCTGTGGAGCTAATAATGCAAGTTCTTTTTATGCAACATTAGGTACAAGTCCAGAAGTAGAATATTATCCAATAGAGAATAGATTACAATTATGTAAGAATTCGGATAATGGAGAAGTTTCTGATCTTACTTTAGGGGTGACTAATAAAGATCATTTAAATCGTGATATTAAAGTTACTTGGCAGAAGAGAGAGTTTGATGCTACAAGTAATTCTTATTGGTTTAGGAGTATTAAAACTATTGAGACAGCTCCTTTTGAATATAATGTAACCGAAGCAGGTACATATAGAGCTTTAGTAGACTTTAAAAAAGAACCTTTTGGTCTATCTAAAGAAGATGAAACAAATGAAAATGAGAAGCCAGCAGAAGGAGTAACGATTGTTTCTTGTAATGTAAACAATGTTTGGACTGTAGAAGACTTTATGTCTGTAGTTGTTGAAAATACAGACTCTACAGGTATGATTAATTCTTTAGATGTTAATGAACAAGGTCAAGCAGCTGTTGTTATAGGGTTAGCAAGTGGTACTACAAGCGGGTACGAGTTTAGAATTGACACAGGAGCATTCCAACCGTCAAGTCATTTTTACAATGTTCCGATTGGAGAGCATACTGCTTGGGTACGTGATATAGCATCAGGATGTTCTGCATTTACTACGTTCTCTGTTTTTGGTTATCCGAAGTTCTTTACTCCAAATGGAGATGGATATAATGACACTTGGAATATTCCTGGATTACAAGGACACCCAGAAGCGAGAATATACATTTATGACCGTTATGGTAAATTGATAAAACAAATGAGTCCACAAGGAGAAGGATGGGATGGTACATTTAATGGAAAACAATTACCTTCAACAGACTATTGGTTTACAGTAGAGTTTACTACTGATTTTGTAGCCAATAAAGAATTGGATGGACGTAAAGTAAGTTACAAAGGACACTTCTCTTTAAAAAGATAATTAAGTTATGAAGAAGATATTTAGAAAACGTTATTTAGCTGTAGCATTGTTATTGTCGCAATTTGGTTTTGCACAAGAAGGCTTATCTGTGTACTCAGAATATTTGGCTGATAACTATTATCTTTTACACCCTGCAATGGCGGGTATAAAAAATAGTACTCAAGTTAGGATGACAATGAGACAACAATGGAATGATGTAGACGATGCTCCTAAGTTGATGACTTTAGCTGCGAGTAGTCGTTTAAGTGATAATTCAGGTGTTGGTATTATTGCCTTTAACGATAAAAACGGTTATCATAAACAAACAGGTTTTAAAGCAACTTATGCTTACCATATTTCGTTTAGTGAATCTCGTTATGATTTGAATCAATTGTCTTTTGGTATGAGTGCTGGTTTTGCTCGTACAACTTTAGATGAGTCTGAGTTTGGAGGTAGTTTTGATCCAACTATAGGGGGAGGAATAGAAGCTAAGGACTCTTATTTCTCAGTAGACTTTGGAGCTGCTTATCACTATAGAAATTTCTTTTCTATGTTGACAGTTAAAAATGCAGTATCAAGTACACAGAAGATGTATTCTGATGCAGAAAGTAACAATTTACGTAAGTATTTGGTAGGAGCAGGGTATAGCTTTGGAAACACTAAATATGGTACGGGTTGGATATATGAACCATCTGCTATGTTCCAATATACTGAAGAGACACAAGAGAAAACAATGGATATAAATATGAAAGTTTATAGACAGTTTGATTTTGGTAGAATATGGGCTGGAGTATCATACAGAACAAGTCTTGATGGTGCAGATCATATTGAAAATGGTAAAACAAAAACAGAAAGATTACAATATATTACTCCATTAGTAGGAGGAAATTATAAGAATGTAATGTTCTCTTATTCTTATTCACAGCTAACAGGAGATGTAACTTTTAGTAATTCTGGTTTCCACCAGTTTACAGTAGGGTTTAATTTATTTCCAAAGCGTACGAGTTTAGAATGTAATTGTCCAGGAGTAAAAGACTAATTAAAAAAATCCCGATATTTATCGGGATTTTTTATTGCACTATATTATGATTATAAAAGAAGTAAGAGGTAAAAGTCCTCAGATACCGGAAGATTGTTATGTAGCAGAGAATGCTACTATTGTTGGAGATGTAAAGTTTGGCAAGAATTGCAGTGTTTGGTTCAATGCTGTCATTAGAGGAGATGTAAATTCAATTGTTTTAGGAGATAAAGTAAATGTACAAGATGGAGCAGTGGTTCATTGTACATACGAAAAGCACCCTACAATAATCGGTAATAATGTTTCGATAGGACATAATGCATTAGTACACGGCTGTGTTATTCACGACAATGTATTAATTGGTATGGGAGCAATAGTGATGGATAATTGTGTGGTACATAGCAATACAATTATTGCTGCGGGTGCTGTAGTAACACAAAACACAGTTGTTGAATCAGGTGCTATTTATGCAGGAGTTCCTGCTAAGAAAGTAAAAGATATCAACGCTTCAGATTTTGGAGGAGAAGTAGAACGCATAGCTAATAATTATGTTATGTATTCAAGCTGGTACAAGGAATAAAGAAGTAAACTATATAGACCTTTTTTATTGAGATCATATGCAAAGTCAACTATTAAAAAAAATCAATTAACTTTATATCTAATTGGGGATATGGGGGGTATAAACTAAAACTCTCTGTGTTCAATAATACCATCAGATGGAGCAAACTCTTTTAAGATATTCAAGTCGTGATTCGTAAAAAAGTAGTTTGTTCCTTTTGTAGTACGATTAGTAAGTAAGTCAAGCTCACTTAGTACCTTTTTAGTCTGTTTAGCAACAGCTTTACCTGAGTCAATAATTTGTATTCCTTCTGGTATTATAGTTTCTATAATTGGCTTTAAATAGGGGTAATGTGTACATCCTAAAACAAGGGTGTCAATTCCTTTCTCTACCATTGGGTTGACATAAGAGGCTAATAGTTCTTTCATTTCGTCAGAATGTATTTTTCCTGACTCGATGAGGTTGACTAAATTATAGCCGATTTGCTCGATTATTTCAATATGAGGGTACTGTTTTACTTTTGCACTATAAAAGTCGCTTGTAATGGTTCCTTTGGTAGCTAAAATACCAATCTTAGATGTCTTTGTTAGAATTGTAGCTGGCTTGATAGCAGGTTCGATTCCAATAATAGGAACTTGGTATTTTTCTCTCATTTCTTTAACAGCATTAGTAGTAGCTGTATTACAAGCAACAACGATAATTTTACAATCAAGTGATAATAAATAATCGATGTTTTTAAAAGAAAGATCTACGATTTCTTGTTTTGGTCTTATCCCATAAGGCGCATTACGTTGATCGCCAATAAAGATAGTATCTTCATTTGGCATTAAAAGACTTACTTCTTGCCAAATAGTGGTTCCGCCAATGCCGGAGTCAAATAAACCTATAGGATTGTTTTTATTCATATACAAATATAAAAAAACCACTCTTGATAAAGAGTGGTTTAAATATTTTATTCTTTTTTTTAGGAATTATTTTACTCCTAATTCTTTTTTAACGTCAGTGATTAAATCTGTACCATCAGCTAAAAGAACCCCTTGTCCGATTGAAGAATCCATAATGTATTGGAATCCTTTTGCACGACCAACTTTTTGAATAGCAGCTAAAGCTTTTTCATAGATAGGTTGAGTTAATTCTAACTCTTTCTTTTGAAGGTCTTGTTGAGCAGTAGTTTGGAATTGTTGAATTCTTTGTTGTAATTCATCAATTTCTTTAGCTCTTTCTTCATTTTTAGCATCACCTACAGTAGCAGCTTCTCCTTGGTATTTTTGAATTTTAGTTTGGTATTCGCTCATCATAGTTTCAAAATTCTTCTGATATCCCTCACCAATTTTCTTTAATTCAGCTTCTGCATTTTTCATTGCTGGTAACTCAGTCATTAATGCTCTTACATCAACGTGTGCTACTTTCGTTTGAGCCATAACAGCAGTTGAACTTACACCTAAGAACATAACAGCTGCGATTAATAAAGATTTCATTTTTCTCATTGTCTCGATTTTTGATTTTATAAATTTCTTGTTATTTACTTATTTTTAGCCTCTTCAGCTTGTTTTAAAGCTTCCGCTTTTTGTTTTTCAATTCGTTCTTTACGTTCTTCTTGATCTTTCAGAATTCGTTGACGTCTTTCTTCTTGTTTGCGTTGATTTTCGTCAATTAATTCTTGTCTGCGTTTCAGAGCTTCTTCTTTTTTACGTTTTTGCTCAGCTTCTCTTTTCTCTTGAGCTAATCTACGCTCTTCTTTTAATTTTTCAACATCAATTGTTGATTTTTTAGAGTCTTGTTCAAGAGCTTGTAATCTTCTACGTTCTCTTTCTTCAGCTAATAAACGCTCTCTTTCAGCTTTTCGTCTGTCTGCCTCTTCTTTTTGTTCTTCAATGGCTTTTATACGATCCTTGATTGCTTGCTGTTTATTTTCTTCTTGCTGTTCTCTTTTTTGCTCAGCTTCTTTAATTTTCTCTTGCTGTAATTGTTTCTGAGCGTCTATTTTTTCTTGTCTTTCTCTGGCAAGTCTATCTTGTTTTTCTTGCTGAGCTTTAATTTGTTCTTCTCTTAAACGTAAAGCTTCTTGTTGTTTTTGATATGCAGCATTAGTAGAAAGTTCTTCTTGACGTTTCTTTTCTTCAATGCGCATTATGCGTTCAGCTTCTTCTTTTCTACGTTTTTGTTCTTCACGACGACTTTGTCTTAATGACATTGCATCTTCAATTTCTTCTTCTTCTTCAACAGCTTGTACTTGCTTTTTGCTCATACCCTGTTTTCTACGAGAAGTAGCCATTCTTCTTAGAACAAGGTCACTAATATCGTGCCTTTTTGTAGCTAAGACCATTGTAGCTTCACTATTTTTATCAAGAACGTAGTCAAATTTTCTTGCCTCAGCTATATCTTCAACCACTGAAAACACTTGGTCTTGAATAGGTTTAGCGAGCATAACTTTCTGTGTAATTAAATCTCCACTGGTACCGAATCTTTTTTGTTGGTATTGAAAAAGTTCATCTTCTAAAATGGTGATTTCTTCCTCTTTTTCCTCAATTAATTCCCGAGTTAGTAGAATTCTTTCCGCAGCTAAATTATCTTTTAACTTTTTAATTTCTGCTTTTTTCTTGTCTATATCTGCTTTCCAAGTACCAGCTCTTTCGTCTAATTGACTTGTTGCCTCTATATATTCAGGTGTCTGACTTAATATGTATTCCATATCAATATAAGCCACACGAGCACTTCCTCCTTGTGCAAGGAGAAAGGTAATATTAAATATACAAAAAATAAAGGCTAATAGCGTTCTCATTTTAATCAAATTTTATGCAACAAGTACATTAAAACGATTGACCAAGGATAAAGTGCGTTTGCCATCCACTTTTTTGAGTAGTTCCAGGAACTGTATCAAATCCATATCCGAAGTCAATACCAAGTAAACCAAACATAGGCATAAATACTCTCACACCTAACCCTGCAGATCTTTTAAGTTCAAAAGGACTGTATTGTTTGAATGATTCATAAGCATTTCCTGCTTCAGCAAATGATAATACATATACTGATGCACTTGGTTTTAATGTAATTGGGTAACGTAATTCTAACGAGAATTTGTTATAAATAGTACCTCCAACTTGTTCTCCTCTATCATTATATGGAGTTAATGTTTGGTTTTGGTAACCTCTTAATTGGATAACCTCACGTCCATCCAAAGAGAAGTTTGCCATACCATCTCCACCTAAATAGAATCTTTCAAACGGAACAACACCACGATCATTGTTATATGCTCCCATAAAACCAAAATCAGCAGTTGTTCTAAGAACTAACTTATCAAAAACTGTTGTATACCAGTCTCCTTTAAATTTCAATTTATAATATTCTAACCAGTTAAATCTTTTTTGGTCAACTTTAGCTACATCAGCAGCAGCGTCTTCCCAATTGTTAACAGGTCTGTTTTGTTCATTTAAGTACGTTCCTTGAGGAATAGTTGTTCCTGTTACAGGATCAATAGAATTCGCTAAAGCACGTCTTTTGTACTCTTCTTGGTTTCCTAAGTTTTTGTAGTCAATATTGTTGAATAAAGAATACGGTGCAGTGAATTTACCACTAATACTGAAGAAAGATCCAAAAGTAGGGAAGATAGGGTCCATACCACGGTTATCTCTTCTTAACTCAATTTGATAAGACAAGTTACGAGAAGCACCATCACCAAAAGTAAATAGTCCTGTGTTGTAATTGTTCATATCATAATATTGAAAACTCAATGTATGAGATAATACGAAATAATCATCAGGTACATTTAATTGTTTAGCAATACCAAACTGTAACGTTGTAATATTAAAACCTCTACTTCTGTCTGTACGTCTATTTACATAGTCATATAGGTTTTGTTTACTATAAGCAACAGTACCAAAGAAGTTGATTGGTTTACGTCCACCAAACCAAGGCTCAGAGAAACTTAAACTATACGTTTGGAAATACGTACTTCCTTGTAAACGTAAAGCCATTGTTTGTCCGTCTCCCATTGGGAAAGGTTGGTATGATTTTTTGTTAAATATATTTCTCAAAGAGAAGTTATTAAACGAAAGACCTAACGTACCGATGAAACCACCTCCACCGTAACCACCTTGAAGCTCAACTTGACTTGAACCTTTTTCAGCTACTTGCCATTCAACATCAACAGTACCTGAAGATGGATCAGCATTTTGGATATCTGGGTTAATTGCTTGTGGATCAAAGATGTTTAAAGAACCAAGCTTACGCATTGTTTCCATAACTAATGCCTTATTCCAAGTTTCCCCAGGTCTGGTTCTTAAGTCTCTATATACTACGTGGTCGTGTGTATGCTCGTTTCCTGATACAGTTACATTATTAAATTTAGCAATTGGTCCTTCAGCAATTCTAATTTCGAAGTCAATTGTATCGTTAGCTGTTTTTACTTCAACTGGCGTAATACGAGAGAATAAATAACCATTGTTTTGATATTGGTTAGTAATATCAAAACCATCAGGTCTTGTATTGTCTTGAATACGCTTGTCTAAAAGAATACCGTTATACGTTTCTCCTTTTTGAATACCTAAGATATTTCTTAACTGACTATTTGTATAAACTGTGTTACCAATAAAACGAATATCACCGAAGTAGTATTTATTTCCTTCAGTAACATCGATATTAATAGCTACGCGATTTGTTTTAGGATCATAGTCTGTCGTATCAGCAATGATACGAGCATCACGGTATCCACTTTCTTTATACTTATCAACAATCTTAGTTAAATCTTCTTCATATTTATTTTTGATAAACTTAGAAGCTTTAAATATACGCAATGGGTTAAAAGGACTACGTTCTTTTGTTTCCTTCATTGCTTTTTTCAGTTTCTTATCTGTCAACTGTTGGTTACCATCAAAAGTAATTTTCGAAATACGTACTTTTTTACCTCTATCAATACCAACTAATAAGTCTACTTTTCTATTAGTAGAATCAGAAGCAACAGTATTTAAAGTAACTTTTGTATTGTAGAAACCATCTTTCTTATACTTGTTTAACAAGAAGTATTTTGTTGTAGATAAGAAGTTATCATTTACAATTTTACCTTTAGTCAATTTAGCTTCTTTAATAAGCGCTTCTGACTTAGATTTTTTGAAACCTTTAATTTTAACACTGTTTAAACGAGGTAATTCATTAAGCGTTAACTCAATGTTTATAGTATCGTTCTTTACAGATGTCTCATAAATATTAATGTCAGTAAAAGAACCAACGTTCCATAGCTTTTTTAAAGCATTAGAAATTTCTTCTCCTGGCACTGCAATTTTCTGCCCTTTGTTAAGACCAGTGAAAGTAACTATCGTCTGAGGATTTAAGCTAAATTTTCCAGATACTACAATATCTCCTAACACATAGTGCTTAGGAGCTTCAAAAGAAGGGATGTTTATACTATCCTGTGCTTGAGCACTAGTATATATTAAACCTGCGATAAACAGTGCAAAAAGAGATGTACCTTTTTGAAACATTAGATTCGTTTTTATTTAATTTGTTCACTCGTTTTTCCAAATCTTCTTTCCCTATTTTGATAGGTAAGAATGGCTTTGTAAAGTTCTTCTTCAGTAAAATCTGGCCAAAGAACTTCAGTAAAATAAAGTTCAGCATAAGCTATTTGCCAAAGCAAAAAATTGCTAATACGCTGCTCTCCACTTGTTCTAACTAATAGATCTACATCAGGTAGGTCATTAGTGTAAAGATGATTATTAATAACTGATTCGTCAATATCAGCTTCCGAAATTAAGTTATTTTTAACTTTAAAAGAAATTTCTTTTACAGCATTAATTAATTCGGCTCTTGAACCATAGCTCAATGCTAAGGTTAAAGTCATATGGGTATTGTCTTTCGTACTATCGATTACCTCTTGTAAAGTTTCTTGAACTTTTTTAGGAAGAAGTGTTAGATCACCGATAGCATTTAATTTGATGTTATTCTTGGTGAAAGTAGGTAATTCTTTCTTTAAAGACTTAACTAATATTTCCATTAACTTCTGTACTTCAAATCTTGGTCTATTCCAATTTTCAGTAGAAAAAGCATAGAGTGTTAAGTTTTTAATCCCCATAGCAGCACATTCACTAATTGTAGTACGTACTGATTTTACACCATTTTCGTGGCCTATAGTTCTTAGGAATCCTTTTTTCTTAGCCCATCTACCATTACCATCCATAATTATAGCAATGTGTTGGGGGATGTTGTTTACGTCTATTTGTTCTTTCAAATTCATTTAGTCTGCACAATAACAAGGGTTTTTACCAAAAGTGTAGCTTAGTGTTAAGCTCGAGTAGAAAAACCAGTCGTTTCCATTTTTTCCAAAACTGTAGGATTTTCTATTTTCTTGTTTAGGGTGACTACCATCTAAGTTATCTGTAAATGTATAGTTCGCCGCTACTTCTGCGTTTAAATTCAATTGTGAAGTAAGTCTAAGCTTAATACCCCCAGCAAAAGGAATCGCAACAGAATTTGTTTTAGAACCTCTAACCAAATCAGTAGATTTTTTATTCAATTTATCAAGATCATCAATTCCTGTTGGATCATATGACTCAATCGGTTCAAAAGTCCTATAGTGTAAGTCATTATAGCGAATACCAGCAACTCCAATATATAAATAAGGAGTTAACCCAAAGTTTTCTTCGTGTAAGTCAAATTCAAAGAAATTGAATTCAACACCTACCGCAACTTGTTGAATTGTATTTGTAAAACTATATCCTCTTGCTTTTCGGCTTTGCATATCTGATTTGGCATCATTGCCTGATATTTTATTTTGCGAAATGCTTACTTTGTAAGAGTGACGGGGACTTCTATTCCAACGATAAAAAGCATTGAAACCTACATTTGTAGGGTCTATGTATTTAGTTGACCCAACATCTCCAACATAATTAGAGCCACCAACTCCAAGTCCAACTTCGTGGATTTGTGCTTGAGCAATAGTAGCCGTAAATAACACTAAAAGAGATATTAGGATTTTGTTCATTCTGTTAAAATAATTTGCAAATATAGTAATATCGTATTTCAAAAGAGTAACTTTTTACGTAGGATATTCACATATATGGTGCTTTCTGATTTTTAAAACGCTAAAACTAAATAAAAAGTATAGTTCGAAGCATTATAATTAATTTCTTTTGTCTTCTCCCCAAAGAAGTTTGTTTCTCAATGTTTTAATAAAACTTTGATTAGGGAATTCTACAAGGTCAATAGTAAACGGTGCTTTTGATATTGTAATTTCCGTATCATTATCTACTGCTTCTGTTGTAGTGTCTAAAGAAACTAAGAATTGTTTTTCCCTTGAACTCACGCGTAATTTAATTGTCAAATTATCTCTAATTACTAAAGGCCTAACATTTAGATTATGTGGCGCTAAAGGAGTAAGTACAAAACACCCTGTTTCTGGTTCGATAATTGGACCACCACAGCTAAGTGAATATCCTGTAGATCCAGAAGGAGTTGAAATTATAAGTCCGTCTGCCCAATAAGTAGCTAAAAACTCATCGTCTAAATAAGTTTCAACTGTAATCATCGAAGTTGTGTTTTTTCTTGATACAGTAACTTCGTTTAAAGCAAATTGTAAATCAAATTTATTATTTTCTTCAGGTGTACATTGTAAGCTTAAAAGAGAACGTTTAGACTTTTTAAATTCATTTTTATACAACAAAGGAATTTGTTCTTCTAAATTATCGTGCTGTACATTGGCTAAGAAGCCAAGACGCCCTGCGTTAATTCCCACAACAGGAATATTTGTGTTTTTAATGAAATTAGCTGCTCTCAGTAATGTTCCATCTCCACCAATCCCTATAAAAAAATTCACATCACTTGTTAGGTTATTTGAATTTCCAAACGTTTCATATTCTTTGTCAAGAATATTTTGTTCCTTCAATAGACGGTAAAATCCTTCTTCAAAGATAATTTCAGTATTATCATAATTTTGAAATAGGTTTAGTAACCTGCGTACAATATTTTGTACAATAGGTTTACACGTCTGTCCATAAATCGCAAACTTCATATTATATGTTTAGATATTTATTTAAGTAATCAGATCTTTCTTTTAAATCATTATAATGAGAATCATCTAAAAGATTTGTCTGTATTTCATAGTTGTAACGGCGTAAATCATCCAATATTACTTGGGTGTTAACGCCATTTGTTTTTATTAGAATATGGAACATATCATTACTCGCTTCAAGTAATAGAATTCCTAAAATCTTAGCATTATTGCTTTCAACAATTTGAGTGATTTCAGTAAAGCTATAATGTTGTAGGTGTTTTGCTACAACAAAAGATGTGCCTTTTTCTTCAAAAAACAAGGTTTTACTCCATTCATTTAAAAGCGTTTCCTTTGAAAAAACGCCAAGTAAAAAACCATTTTCGTCAATTAGAGGAATAACATTTGTATCATTTTTATGAAACAAATCAAAGAAATCAAAAGGGTTGAGGTCATTGTGATTTACTAAGCAAAATTTTTCTATGTCGTACATAATGTCTTCTACAGATTGATCAGGAGAAGCATTCTGTAAATCTTCTAATAAAATATTACCAAGCCAATTGTTGTTTTGGTCAACAATAGGAAAATGGGAAAACGAACAATCTTCTAATTGAGGAAGTATTTCCTCGATTAAAGTGTTCAATTTGCAGATAGGTAAATCTGTGGTAAGTAAATTTTCTGACGCCAACATAATACACTCTCTAATTTAGTAGTGCAAAATAATCAAAAATAAAACAATAGACGTTAATTATAGTTTGTATTTTTGTGTTTAAAATTTAAAAATATGACTAAGCTATCTGTTAATATCAACAAAATTGCTACTCTACGTAATTCAAGAGGAGGAGACGTTCCAAATTTATTACAAGTAGCAAAAGACGTTCAGAAATTTGGTGCTCAAGGTGTGACTGTTCATCCAAGACCGGATGAGAGACATATTCGTTACCAAGATGCAAGAGATTTAGTGGACGTTGTTTATACGGAATATAATATTGAAGGTAACCCAATGGATGATTTCTTGAAGTTAGTTTACGAGTGTAAGCCAACTCAAGTTACTCTTGTTCCTGATGCAGTTGATGCATTAACTTCAAATGCTGGATGGGATACAATTAAACATAAAGAATTTTTAAAAGAAGTAATTGATGAGTGCCGATTAAAAGGTATTCGTACATCAATCTTTGTAGATCCAGTTTTAGATATGATCGAAGGTGCTAAAATAGTAGGTGCAGATCGTATTGAGCTTTACACAGAGGAGTTTGCTTACCAGTATGGTAAAGGAAATGAAAAGGCAATCGAACCTTATGTGAAAGCTGCAGAATTAGCAACTGAGTTAGGATTAGGTATTAATGCTGGACACGATTTGAGTCTTGATAATATCGCTTTCTTTAAAAATAATATTCCAAACCTTTTAGAAGTGTCTATTGGACATGCTTTAATTGCAGAGTCTATCTACTTAGGAATTGAGAATGTAGTAAATATGTATATCAGAAAATTATCGTAATGGCAGAGATTCTTTATTCAAAAATTGAAGGAGAAGGTGGGATTCCATTTCTTGTAATTCACGGTTATTTTGGAATGTCTGACAACTGGAAGACATTTGGAAAACAAATGGCTGACCAAGGATATGAAGTTCATTTGTTAGACTTGAGAAATCACGGGCGCAGTTTTCATTCAATGGATTGGTCTTATGATTTAATGGTGGAAGATGTAATACGTTATATGGATCATCATAATTTAGCTAATGCAATTGCTTTAGGGCACTCGATGGGAGGGAAAGTAGTAATGAAATTAGCGGATAGATACCCTGATCGTATTACTAAACTGATTGTTGCTGATATTGCACCAAGACAATATCCTCCACATCACCAAATTATTATTGATGCTTTAAGTAAGGTAGATTTTACGTTGAAGCCATCTCGTGGAGATGTAGATGATTTATTGCGCAATGAAATTAAAGAAGATGGTACACGCTTGTTTTTAGCAAAGAGCTTGTATTGGAAAGAACCAGGGCAATTGGCATTTCGTTTTAATTTAGATGCGTTTAGAGCTAATGAAGAGGTAGTAGGTGAGGCGTTAGAAGAAGATGCTTATTTTTCGAATCCAACATTGTTTATAAGAGGAGGGAATTCTAATTATATTCAAGAAGCAGATGAAGAAATGATCTTAAAGCATTTTCCAAATTCTGAAGTGCAAACCATTCCAAATGTAGGACATTGGTTACACGCAGAAAATCCACAAATGTTTTACGAAATAGTAAAAGATTTTTTAGAGAGATAAGTAATCTTTTTTAGAGATTATTAAATGAGATATAAAAGGTAAGTAGAGTAATCTGCTTACCTTTTTTTATTGGTATCTATTTTAAAATGTAGATAGGGCGGTTGTGTTTTTTACAGGCCTTATTAAATACCATTGCAAATACTTTTTAGATATTCTTGGAGTGCTTGTAAATACGGGGGCTGTAAGGGGTTTGGTTATACCTTGTTCGAGACAAGTTCGAGATAAGTACCACATTCATTCGAAAATCGACCTTTTTACCGAATGAATGTGGTATATGTGTGGTACTTCTTTCGAATATGGTACGGACAAGTATGGGAGATAACGTGTTTTATTGTCATCGAGAAAAATAGAACAAGTAATTTTAATAATCGAAGATGCTCTTTTTTGACAGTTTTGTGTAATTCGAGGAATAATGACTTATTTAAGTAGAATCCCCGTTGTTTAGTGTTTTTTGTAGGTTGTAAAACTTTAACAGAGAGGAAAGTATATATAAAATGAATATTTTTTAATATAAAGTAGCTGTGGGGAGTATTTTATTTATTGGTTAAAATATATTTTTTGTTCAAATTTAGTTAATCTTATTTTAGTATTCTTTGTATTTGTGTGGTTTTACTAATTAAAAATTAAAAGAAGGAAATTTAATTGTTAAAATAAGACTTAAAAATTTGTAAAACTCTATTTACTATATATATTTGGAATAAACGAATTTTAAATAACAGTCAATTATGATAAGAAAATTATTATCATTGTCTCTTGTTACTTTAGTGTCTTATTCTGCATTTGCTGGAGGGTATAGAGTAGCAATGCAAGGCAATAAGCAACTTGCGATGGGACATACCGGGGTTGCAGTAGTAGGTGGAGCAGAAACAATGTTTTTTAACCCCGCGGCATCTGTTTATTTGGAAGATAAATTTAACTTTTCTGCAGGAGCAAGCGTTTTAGTAGCTGATACAAAATTTCAAAACAAAACTTATGGTTGGGAAAATAAGACAAGAAATACGGGTACACCTTTTTATGCGTATGGGTCTTATAAGGCTACAGATTGGTTAACTGTTGGTTTAGCTGTGTATTCACCTTATGGAAGTGCAGTTGATTGGGATCAAGATTGGCAAGGTTCTCACTTGGTAAATAATATTGATTTAAAGGCTATTTATTTTCAACCAACGATTGCTGTAAAAGTTAGTAAACACTTCAGTTTTGGAGGGGGACCTATTTTTGTAAATGGTGGGGTAACTTTTAATAGAAACGTATCTCGTAGTATGACTGATGAGCAAGGAAACAGAACGGATGTTACTGTTGAGGCAAAAGGTGTAACTGCTTGGGGATGGACTGCAGGATATATGGTTAATGTTGATGATCACTTGAGATTTGGTCTTAACTACCGTTCTAAAGTTATTATGAAGGCAAATGATGGAAAAGCAAACTTCCACGATGTTCCTGCTTTTGGACAGTCGTTGTTTAAAGATGGAAAAATCAAAGCACAAATGCCTTTACCTGCTGAGTTAACTGTAGGAGCTTCTTATGAATGGAATAAATGGCTTTTTGCTTTTGACTATAACAGAACTTTCTGGAAATTATACGACTCTTTAGTGATTGATTTTGTTGATAATCCTGCTGTTGGAAAATCAGTGAATGCACGTAATTATAAAGATTCTAATACTTATAGATTTGGTGTTCAGTATACTGCAAACGAACAATTGTCTTTGAGAGCTGGTTGGTACTTTGACCAAAGTCCAGTTCAACAAGGGTATTTTGCACCTGAAACACCACGTAATGACTCAAGAGCATACACAGGTGGTCTAACGTATAAATTCAAAAATGGAATTGGTGTAGATTTAGTGTTCTCTTATATTCATTTCAGTGATACAAATAGTTCATACGATTACTATATGGAAGACGGACAAAATGTTTCTTTTGGAGGAACATATAAGAGTGCTGTTACAAGTGGAGGTATTGGTCTAAGCTATAGTTTTTAATTTTAAAGAAGAACGAACATGAAAAAAAGATATTTATTATTATTACCAGCAGTGGCTTTATTAGCTTCTTGTGAGCCTTCTTTTGAAGATAAAATTGATGGTGGGACTTATTCTGCTGGTGATGCAGATTTTAGCTCTTATGTTGCAATAGGTAACTCATTGACAGCTGGATATATGGATGGAACTGTTTTCCGTTCAGGACAAGAGAATTCATTTCCTAATATTTTAGCAAATCAGTTTAAAACAGTTGGAGGAGGAGAGTTTACTCAACCTTCTTTTGCAGATGATGTTAATAATGTAGGAGGTTTTTTATTTGGAGGTGTTGAGAATCCAAACTTTAAAACAAGAATGGTGATTAATATGTCTACAGGAGGACCTGAGAATATTAAGGGTACCAGCACTATTGAAGCTACAGCACAACAGAAAAAAGCATACCATAATGCGGGAGTTCCTGGAGCTAAAACATATCATTTATTAGCTAAAGGATACGGTAGTATTGCAGGATTAGCAGTTGGAAAGGCGAACCCGTATTTCGTAAGAACAGCGACAAGCGATGATGCTACTGTTTTAGGAGATGCGATGTCGTTAAAACCTACTTTCTTTACAAACTGGATTGGAGCAAATGACGTATTGTCTTATGCAACTTCAGGAGGAGAAGGAGTTGATCAAAATGAAATGGGAGGATTAGATCCTTCTCAATATGGACCAAATGATATTACACACGCTGGAGTGTTTAAAAACGTTTACGAAACAATTACAAATACATTAGTTTCAGGTGGTGCAAAAGGAGTTGTAGCAACAATACCAGATGTAACAGCTATTCCGTTTTTTACGACTGTGCCATATAGCCCATTGACACCAGAATTAATAGGTGTTGAAAAAATAGACCAATTGAATATGTTAGTTGGTATGTTGAAACAAATATTAGCTAAAGGAGGACAAGGAGATCGTTTGCAATTGTTTTCTAAAGAGCACGCTAATCCACTGTTAGTTGAAGATAGAACACTGACAGATATGTCTGCTTTATTAGAAGGAGGTATTAAAGCTGTAGTTGCCGCAGGACAATTTCCTTTTCCAATAAGTGATCCACAAATTAAATTGGTGGCACAAGCTTTTGGAAAGGCAAGACACGCTACAGATAAAGATTTATTATTATTGACAAGTAAACCTCAAATTGGAGCTTCATTACCACAATCAACAGGAAGTCCTGTTATGGATGATATGCTTAAAGTTGGAGTAACTTTTCCTTTAAGTGATGCATTTGTATTGAATCCTGTGGAACAGAAGAAAGTAAAAGAAGCAACAGTACAGTTTAATAATATCATTAGAGCAGTAGCGGCTACAAAAGGACTTGCTGTAGCAGATATGAATGATGTTTTAAACAAAGCAGTAGCTGGTCTTCGTGTAGAAGATGGTCAGATTTATACAGCTGATTATTTTAAAGGAATGGGGAATTTAAATACAGTAATGTTCTCTTTAGATGGTGTACACCTGAACGCAAGAGGATATGCATTTATTTCGGCTGAAATTTTAAGAGTAATCAACAAACATTATCACGCAACAATTCCATTAGTTAACCCTGCAGTATATCCAGGACCTACTTTGGTTGCTACAAATAAATAATTTTCCTTATTTTTATAAAAAAAATATTATGGGACTAATTGTTAGATTACTAATTACGACTGCTATTGTTATGTTTTTGTGCTGGTTATTACCAGGAGTAGCAGTTACAGGTTGGACAACAGCGCTATGGGTAGCCGTTGCAATGGGATTGTTAAATATGTTTTTAAGACCAGTTTTGGTTTTCTTAACTTTGCCAGCAACAGTAATAACAATGGGATTATTTTTATTAGTTATCAATGCGGTGATTATTCAATTGAGTGCTTATTTTGTGAAAGAATTTACTGTTGATAATTTTTGGTATGCACTTTTATTTAGTGTAGTATTGACTTTCTGTCAATCAATAGTAAATGGCTTCCTTCAAAAAGGCGAGCCGCAAAGAAGATAAAAAATTAATAGTTGAAATACAATTACTTAAAAACTTGGTTGGGTTGTAAAAATAATTTATTTTTGCAACCCAATTTTATATGTAAATACATCAAAAATGAATATTACAAGAAATAATGTAGATGCTCTTAATGCAATCGTAACTATTGAGCTTGCAAAAGAAGATTATCAAGGTAATGTAGATAATGTTTTATCTAACTACAAAAAGAACGCAAGCGTTCCAGGATTTAGAAAAGGTGCAGTACCAATGAGTTTAATTCTTAAACAATACGGTAAAGCAGTATTGTTCGAAGAAGTAAACAAAATTTTGCAAGAGAAATTAGGAAACTATCTTGTAGATGAAAAATTAGATATTTTAGGAAATCCATTACCAGTGGACAATGAAGATTTTGACTGGGATGCTGATGTATTAAAATTTGATTTTGAATTAGGATTGGCTCCTGAGTTCACTGTTGACTTAGAAGGTGCAAAAGATGTTACTAAATTCAAAGTTGTTGCTGATGACGCAATGTTAGACGAGCAAGTTGAGTTTATCCAAAAACAATACGGGAAATTAGTTTCTAAAGAAGCTGTAGAAGAAACTTCAGAATTAGTTGGTACATTCACTAATGAAGAAGCTGGAATCAACAAAGAAACTAAAGTTGCTGTTGAAGCATTCAGAACTAAAACAAACCAAAAGAAATTTTTAAATAAAAAAGTTGGTGAGCAAGTTACTGTAAGTACTAAAGGATTATTTGAAGATGATCACAAACTTATGGAGCACTTAGGTGTTGACCACGATGCTGTTCACGGTTTAGAAATTGACGTAGTATTTACTATTCAAGAAATCAACGAAACTGAGAAAGCTGAATTAAACCAAGAATTATTCGACAAATTGTTCGGAGAAGGTGTTGTAACATCTGTTGAGCAATTAAAAGAAAAAATCAAAGAAGACGCTGAGAAACAATTCGCAGGTCAAGCTGATCAAAAATTTGTAAACGATGTTTTCGAATCTTTGTTAGCTAACACTAAATTTGATTTACCAGCTGAATTTTTAACAAGATGGTTAGAAACTGCAGGTGAAACAAGAATGACTGCTGAAGAAGCTGCTGCTGAGTACGCTAAGTCTGAGCAAGGTTTACGTTTCCAATTAGTTGAAGGAAAAGTAATGTCTCAAAATGAGTTACAATTAAACTTTGATGAAGTAAAAGCATTTACTGTTAAGTTAATCAAAGATCAAATGGCTCAATTCGGACAAGCTGAACCAGATGATAAAATGGTTGAAGATATCGTTGCAAGAGTTATGTCTAACCAAGAAGAGGTTAAACGTATTTCTGAGCAATTGATGAACGACAAAATGTTAGCTTTATTCAACGAAAAAGTTAAAGCTGAGGTTAAAGAAGTTTCTTACAAAGATTTCGTTAAGGAAATGTACGGAGAATAATATCCGGAAAAAAATAAGTATATTTGAGCGTCTTTCTGTTAAGGAAAGACGCTTATTTTTTTTATATTTAGAAATCAAAAAAAATTGAATTATCATATGGATATAGGTAAAGAGTTTCAAAAGTATGCTACTAAGCATCACGGTATAAATAGTATGTACTACGATAAAATTGTAAGTAGTATGACTCCATATATCATCGAAGAGAGACAAATGAACGTAGCTTCTATGGATGTTTTTTCTCGTTTGATGATGGATAGAATTATCTTTTTAGGAACAGGGATTGATGATTATGTTGCTAATATTATTCAAGCACAGTTGTTATTCTTAGCAAGTGTTGATAACGAAAAAGATATTAGTATTTATGTAAACTCTCCTGGAGGAGGTGTTTACGCTGGTTTAGGTATTTATGATACAATGCAGTTTATTAAACCTGATGTAGCTACTATTTGTACTGGTATGGCTGCTTCTATGGGAGCTGTATTGTTATGTGCTGGTGCGGAAGGGAAAAGATCTGCATTACCACACTCAAGAGTTATGATTCACCAACCACTTGGAGGTGCACAAGGTCAAGCTTCAGATATCGAAATTACAGCAAGAGAGATTATGAAGTTGAAAGACGAATTATACCAAATTATTTCTAAGCATTCTGGTCAATCAATGGAAAAAGTACACCATGATAGCGACCGTGACTATTGGATGATAGCACAAGAAGCTAAAGAGTACGGAATGATTGATGAGGTATTAATAAGAGAATAATTATTTATGGCAAAGGATGAAAAGAGATGTTCGTTTTGTGGTCGTCCAAAAGCAGAAACGAATATTCTTATTGCTGGTATTGATGCTCATATTTGTGATCGTTGTGTAGAGCAAGCTTATGATATCATTTTAGAAGAGAATGATGCGAAAGAGCTTGAGGCTATTTCAAGTGATCTATTGTTGAAAAAGCCTATGGAAATTAGAGCTTTCTTAGACGAATATGTGATTGGTCAAGACCAAACTAAAAAAGTTATGGCTGTTGCTGTATATAATCACTACAAACGTTTATTGCAGGAATTAAATAACGAAGATCAAGACATCGAAATTGAGAAAAGTAACATCTTAATGGTTGGTCAAACAGGTACAGGTAAAACATTGGTGGCAAAAACTATTGCTCGTATGTTGAATGTACCATTGGCAATTGTTGATGCAACTGTTCTTACTGAAGCAGGGTATGTAGGAGAAGACGTTGAAGGTATTTTGACAAAACTTTTACAAGCTGCAGATTACGATGTTGAGAAAGCTGAACGTGGTATTATTTTTATTGATGAGATTGATAAAATTGCACGTAAAAGCGACAATCCTTCTATTACACGTGATGTGTCTGGTGAAGGGGTACAACAAGCTTTATTGAAATTATTGGAAGGAAGTGTTGTTAATGTTCCGCCTAAAGGAGGAAGAAAGCACCCAGACCAAAAATTCATTGAGGTAAATACAAAGAATATCTTATTCGTGGCTGGTGGTGCATTTGACGGTATTGAGAGAATTATTTCAAAACGTTTAAATTTCCAAGCCGTAGGGTATAGTTCTGCTAAAGAAGTGGATCAAGTAGATCGTACTAATTTAATGCAGTACATTATTCCAAAAGATATTAAGGACTATGGTTTAATTCCTGAGATTATTGGACGTTTACCTGTGTTAACTCATATGGATCCATTGGATCGTAAAACGCTTAGAGCAATTTTGACAGAACCTAAAAATGCTTTGATTAAACAGTATGAGAAGTTATTCGAGATGGATGGTATTAAATTTACTATTACAGAAGATGCTTTAGATTATATTGTAGATAAAGCTTTAGAATATAAATTAGGAGCTCGTGGATTGAGATCTCTTTGTGAAGCGATCTTAACGGATGCAATGTATGAGTTGCCAAGTAAAGATGAGGTGAAAGAACTGAATGTTGATAAAGAATATACAGAACACGCCTTGAACAAGAATTTATTGCAACGCCTTGAGGCTGCATCTTAATACAAAAAAAGCAGAAGATATATCTTCTGCTTTTTTTTATGGAGTTAATTTACTTTTTAGCTCCTTGTATTTTTTGAATTGCTTATTAGGCAATTGGTGAGCATTTGACAACTCATTAATCTTGTTTTCTATTTTAGCAATAGATAGCATTAAATCAGAGTATTCTTTTAAGGCTTTTTTATCACCATAGAGAGCTTTTTGGAATAAAACAGGGTATTTGTTTACGTATTCGTTATAAGTCTCTAAACAGGTATTTAAATCGGCTTCAGATATATCAAGATTTTCTATTTTTTCGTATTCTGTATCGTTATGATGCCTACCACAACTAATACTAATCCCTAATAACACAATTAGAGAGGTAATTATTCTTAACATATTAAAACCTTGTAACTTTTCCGGTTACAAAGATAATTATTGTCATTAAGTGTCCTTTACGGAAAACCTTATTAGTTGATATTTTATGTCATTTTGTTTCAAATAATCCCCATATCTTTTGCAATGCTAACTAAGTGAGTTGCATTTTTTGCGTTTAAAGAAATTCTTAATTTGCTAATGCGTTTCTCTATACTACTTGTGCTGGAAATGCATAGCTCATCTTCTTTTAGTTTATTACCTATTTCACTTTGCGAATATCCTTCTGAAAGTAATTTTAGAATTGCTAAATCTTCATCTTGTAAAATAAGAGAGGTAGGGTTGTTTTTGACTTCAAGTATTTCTGCAGATAAATAAGGTGCATCTGCATCATTCTGAATATAATTAATAGCTTCTACTAATTCTTTGATGCTATTTCTACCCTTACTGATAAAAGCATTTACTTGTAAATGTTCTAATAAGTCGTTTATTTCAATGTATCTATTTTCAATTGAGTAAACGATTATTTTTATTTGAGGGAAGTATTGTTTTACTTGTCTAATTAAGTCAATTCCTCCTTGTAGCTTAGTTTCTCTATGATCTTGTTCAAATGATAAGTCAGAGATGATTAAGTCGAAAGGAGAATTGTTGTGTTCCGCACTCTGTATTTTTAACCAAGCGTCATCACAGTATTTAGTACTGTAGATTTCTGCATTTGTCTGTTCTGATAAAGCAGTTACAATTCCAACATTTATACTGTCGTAGTCTTCGACTACAAGAATTTTTTTAATCATAACTTTTGGGTAATTGTATGAAATATTTTACACCTAATTTATTCTCATTATCAAATGTAATTGTTCCGTTTATATTTTTGATGCGGTTTTCCATATTCGATAAACCATTTTTAGAAATGATTTCTTTTTGAATGATGCCAATTCCGTTGTCAGAGTAAAAGAGGGTTATTTTGTTTTTTAGATCTTCAAATTTAAAAACAACTAAAGTTGCCATGCTGTGTTTCTTCATATTGACAAGTAGTTCTTGAATAACTCTATACAAGGTTATTTTTTGAGTTTTGTCTAATTGGTCAAAATCAAACTTATCTAAACCTGTAATTATAATTCTACAAGCGGCCGTATTGTATTCATTAAAGAGGTTTGTTAGATGCTCTTTAAACTTTGTGCCAGTACTAATAGAACTATGCTGTAAGGAGATATTACGAGCTTTCTTATAGATTAGTTCCAGATCGTTGATTAAGTGATTTTTTGTTTTTTCAGTATCAAGTTTAAAGTTTTGAGAAAGTGTAAGTACGTTAAATACATCATTGGCAAGTTCGTCGTGTACTTTTTTAGCAATTGTAGTTTCAGTGATGTATACCTGTTCTAACTTTTCTTTTTTGTGTCTTCTTTTTAATTGTTTATAAATTAGGCCAAATATAGAAGCGCTAATTATGATGAAAAGGAAGATAAGTAGGATGACATTGTATTGCTTTGTAACTGTTATTTCAGTTTGTTGTAAGTTGTATCTTAGTTTAGCATTTTCACGAGAATGTTTATCAAAATCATATCTAACCTTTGCATATTGATTTTTTGCTTGTTGGTTTTCAGTTGTTATTTGTTTTGATAGATTTATATAATCAATATTTGTGTACTTGTTATTTGGATTATAGTCTTCGTTTTTGATAAGGTACTCAAGAGCGATTAATTTCTGGTTTTTGTTTTCAAAATCGCGTGCAATGTCAAATGCTTTTTGAGCATATTGTTTACCTATAGTTTTATCGTGAGCTTGGTAGTATTCACTTAAGTTGACGTAACTCCAAAATAAGTCATCTGGAAGACTTGTAGGTAGTCTTAATTCCAGAGCTTGTTTTAGTTCATCAAGTCCTTCATTGTTATTTAATAAGAACTTCGCTCTTCCTAAATTGTTTAACACACGTGCTTTTTCTCCAGAACGACCTTCAAAAGCTTTACTATCTAAGATAGCTTGTAGAGAAAGAATTGCTTTCTCATATTGCTGTAATTTAATGTAGTTTAGTGCATTGTTGTTTTCAATCATCTTTATTTCGTAATCAGACGAAGCTAAATCAAGAGAGAGGTTGTTATAAGCGATGGAAGCTTCATAGTCTTCTAAATCAGAGTAGCAAATAGATAATATTGAATAAACGTAAAAGCGATATGTATTAGGACCTTCACTAATATATCTTAATTCGTTGGTTACAATTTCTTGTGCACTATTAGGATCACCAATTATTAGGTATATTGAGGCTATTTTTAAATTGTTGTAAGTGATGTTAGGAGAGTCCTTTTGTTTTTTGAATCTTAGATTAGAATCAAGGTAATTGTGAAAAGCGCTTTTTAGTTGATTTAGGTTGTATAACGAATCTGCTTTAATCTGTAAGTCTTTGGCAATTATATCTTCTTCAATATGGGGAGGATTGCTGTTTTCTTTGGTACAAGAAGTGAGTACAACGAAACTAATGCTTATCAGTAATAATGTTATAAAATGAAGATTAGATAGGTACTTTTTCATTTTTCGAATTTACGTTAGTTTTACTAATTGTAAAACTTATCTTGGTTCTAAGAAACTTAATAATAGTGCAAAAAAAAAGTTCTAAACAATTGTTTAGAACTTTTGTACTCGGAGCGGGACTTGAACCCGCACGAACATTACTGCTCACTGGATTTTAAGTCCAGCGTGTCTACCACTTCCACCACCCGAGCTTCATTTGGTTTGCAACACTAATTACTTCCGTATTGCGAGTGCAAATATAGTGTAAAATATGTATTCTACAATAGGTAGATGTAATAAAGTTTGAATTTTTTATAGAGTTTTAGTTCTTGTGTCTGGTGTTGAGTATTTTATGTTTTTTAAAAAAATGTTTTTTTATATTTTAATTATCTATAGTGCCTCTTTGAATTTAGATAATAGGTCAAATATTATTGTAATAGTAGGGAAGTAGTAAAAAAGTGATATGATGAATATCAATGTTCAAGTTGTTTTTTTAGTTTAATAAGTATACGATTACTGTAAAATTTTTGATAAAGAGGATACTGGATTTTATAGTAATACGATTTTAGAGATTATTTTCCCTTTCGATATTTCAGTCTTATTAAATGTTGTTTTAAAAGTTGGATGGAAAGTAAAGTGCAAAAAAAAAGTTCTAAACAATTGTTTAGAACTTTTTGTACTCGGAGCGGGACTTGAACCCGCACGAACATTACTGCTCACTGGATTTTAAGTCCAGCGTGTCTACCACTTCCACCACCCGAGCTTCATTTGGTTTACAATACTGATTGCTTCTGTATTGCGAGTGCAAATATAGCGTAAATAAATACTATATAACAAGTAAAAAAGAGACTTTTTTTGAATAAATTTCTTAAGTATTGGAAGTAAGTTGATTACAGGGGGTGATTATTTATCATTATCAAATAAATCTCCAAAGATATCTATTGTGAAATCTAATATTTCTGCTAAATCAAAGTTAGTATTGATTTCTTCCATTGCTTTTTCAAATCTTAATTCTGTTGTGAACTTTCGACTTGTAGCATAGATGTTATCTTCAATTGCTAATTTGAAAAACAATTTACCACTTGGAGTTCTAAACTTTAAAAAAGAAATTAACTCAGTATTATTTTTTAAAAAATTAATTGTACTACGAATAGCTTCCTTACTTGGATACTCCATACTTGTCATAAGAGTTTTACCTCTTCTGTGTTCAAAAGTATATTTGAACTTACCATTTTCTTTAAGGCTAATAACAAACGCGCTCATATCAAATTAAAAACAAAGGGTTTGAAACAAAAATTAATAAGGGGGAAAAATAGGGAAATATATTGCTTTAGTGCAAAAAAAAAGTTCTAAACAATTGTTTAGAACTTTTTGTACTCGGAGCGGGACTTGAACCCGCACGAACATTACTGCTCACTGGATTTTAAGTCCAGCGTGTCTACCACTTCCACCACCCGAGCGTGATATTTGAGCGAAAAACGGGGTTCGAACCCGCGACCTCAACCTTGGCAAGGTTGCGCTCTACCAACTGAGCTATTTTCGCATTATGTTTTTAAGAACTTCGCTTTACTTCTGTATTGCGAGTGCAAATATAGTAGGTTTTTTAATATCTGCAAATCCTTTTTTGAAAAAAGTAAAAGATATTTTTTAAACGATTGATTTACAATGTGGTTTTTTTGAAAAAAAAAAGTAAATGTTTTTTGAGGATGATTGATGTAAACTGATTATTGCTGTATAAAGTAGATTCTTAATAAAATAAGATAGAGGTTATTTCTTGCAGAGAAGTTGTGTTCTTGTTTTAGTTAGGAAGTTTAGTAGAAGAGAGTAGCGCTTAATGGCTTTAATCGTGGTTGTATAAAAGAGTCTTTAGTTAAGTCTACATTTTATCACGTACCATCAGTTACTGTATACAGACAATAAAAGATTAAAGATACTTTAAAGACAAAAGCTATTGTCTGAAAAAGGAAGATGAACGACCTGAGGTTTGAATATTTAGGTAGGGAATGAGTGAAAATACACAAAAACAAAATAGGGTGTCCTTGTTGGACACCCTAATTGACTTTATTTGTTAAGCATTTTTTTCAATTCATTGATTTTCATCATTGCCTCAATAGGCGTAATTGAATTGACGTCAATGTCTAATATTTCTTGTTTTAGTTCCTCTAATAACGGATCATCTAAATTGAAGAAGCTCAATTGTATGTCGTCAACTACTGGTTTTACTTTATGATCTTCTTTTACGTGTCCTTTCTCCAACTGTTTAAGCATCTTTTCAGCTCTTTTTAGTACCGTAGTAGGCATACCTGCCATTTTAGCCACGTGAATACCAAAACTGTGTGCACTACCTCCTGGAACAAGTTTTCTTAAGAACAGTACATTGTCTTTTAATTCTTTTACAGAAACGTTGTAATTCTTGATTCCTTCAAAATGCTCTTGCATATCATTTAGTTCGTGGTAATGCGTAGCGAATAGTGTTTTTGCTTTAGAAGGGTTTTGGTGAATATATTCAGCAATGGCCCAGGCAATTGATATTCCGTCATACGTACTTGTACCACGACCAATTTCATCTAACAATACCAAACTTCTATTAGTTAGGTTGTTTAAGATAGACGCAGTTTCATTCATTTCAACCATAAAAGTTGATTCTCCCATCGAAATATTATCAGAAGCACCAACTCTTGTAAATATTTTATCAACCGTACCCATTGTGACCTTAGTAGCGGGAACAAAACTTCCCATTTGAGCTAATAGTACAATTAAAGCTGTTTGTCTCAAAATAGCAGACTTACCCGACATATTAGGTCCGGTAATCATTATAATTTGTTGATTTGTATTGTTTAAATAAACGTCATTGGCAATAAAAGGAGTATCATAAGCCAACTGTTTTTCAATTACAGGATGACGACCTTCTTTTATGTCAAGTTCAAAACTATCGTTTATTTCAGGTCGCACATAATTGTTGTCTATAGCTAATTGAGCAAAAGACCCCAAACAATCAAGCTGCGCAATTAATGTAGCATTAAGTTGCACTGGTTTGATGTATTGTGCACACCAAGAAGTAAACTGTTCGTATAGTTCTGTTTCTAATTTATAGATTTTCTCTTCAGCTCCAAGTATCTTACTTTCGTATTCTTTCAATTCTTCAGTGATATAGCGTTCCGCATTCACTAAAGTTTGTTTTCTAATCCAGTCAGTAGGAACTTTATCTTTATGTGTGTTTCTAACTTCAATGTAATAACCAAAAACATTGTTGAAAGCTATTTTTAAAGAAGGAATCCCCGTTTTTTCACTTTCGCGTCTCTCCATTGCCTCTAAGAATTCCTTTCCAGAGGTTGAGATTTTACGTAAGTCATCTAATTCAGTATTTACACCAAAAGCTATGGCATTACCTTTTGCTATTGCTACAGGTGCATTTTCGTGAATAGTAGTTGCAATTTTCTCTCTTAATAGTTCACAACTATGTAATTTGTTTCCTATTGTTTTTAGCGAATTATTATTGCTTTTTGATGCACCTTCTTTAATTGGAATAATAGCATCAAGAGATTCTTTTAAATAAATAAGTTCACGTGGAGATATTTTTCCAGTTGCTATTTTAGAAATTAGTCTTTCTAAGTCTGATATTTTCTTTATCTGTGTTTGGAATAAGAATAAAAGCTCAGAATCTTCTTTTAATTTTTCTACAACATTGTGTCTATCTACAATCTTATTTGCGTCTTTTAATGGAAGAGCTAACCATCTTTTTAATAGACGAGCTCCCATTGGAGATAATGTTTTATCTATAACATCTAAAAGAGTAATAGCATTAGGGTTAGAACTATTGTATAATTCTAAGTTTCTTATAGTAAAACGATCCATCCATACATAAGCATCTTCTGCAATACGTTGGATATTAGAGATATGTTGTATTTTGGTATGCTGTGTTTCAGATAAATAATAAAGAATAGCCCCACAAGCAATAGTTCCTTCTTCTAAGTCTTCTACACCAAAACCTTTTAAAGAATTTGTTTTAAAATGAGTTGTTAAAGATTCAAAAGCAAAGTCTTTTTTGAAAACCCAATCGTCAAGGAAAAACAAATTATATTGGTTTCCGTAAGTCTGAATAAAGTGAGTTTTACTGTTTTTTTGTACTAAAACTTCACTTGGTGAGAAGTTTTGTAAAAGCTTGTCAATATAATCTTGATCTCCTTCAGTGGTTAAAAATTCACCAGTAGAAACATCCAAAAAGGCTATTCCTATTGACTTTTTAGCAAAATGTATAGCACAAAGGAAGTTGTTAGATTTAGAATGAAGTACTTCATCATTTAATGCAACTCCAGGTGTAACAAGTTCTGTCACCCCTCGTTTTACGATTGTTTTGGTTGTTTTTGGATCTTCAAGTTGGTCACAAATAGCAACTCTTAGTCCTGCTTTAACAAGTTTAGGTAAATAAACATTGATAGAATGATGAGGGAAACCAGCTAATTCTGTTTCACTTGGAGACCCAGCACCTCTTTTAGTAAGGGTAATTCCCAATATATTTGCAGCTCTAACAGCATCTTCACCAAATGTTTCATAAAAGTCTCCAACACGAAATAATAGACAAGCATCTGGGTATTTTGCTTTGATATCATTGTATTGTTTCATTAAAGGAGTTTCCTTTGTCGCCTTTGCTTTAGCAGCCATAGTTCATTGTTTTTATCAATTTACAAATATAAGTAACTATTTATAAGAACTAAATAGTATAAGGCGTAAGTTCTATGAAAGAGGTATTCCATAGTGTCTTTTTAGACTTCTTATTATAGTAGATGTTACTACAGTAATAGACAGTCCAATAAGGCAGCCAACTGTTACTGAAAGACATCTCAGAAGAGGAGTTGCTTCTACATCACCTGTATGCGGTTGTACAAGAATAATAATTAAAGCGACTAATGCAACACGTGCCATGTTAAGTATATTAAACAAGTAGCAAGTCATAATTGTTAGGAAAACACCTAACATACAAAGATAAAGATTCGTCTCAGGATGTATTTCTAAGCAAATAAGTCCAACTACAGATCCAACTAAGTTTGATTTAAATCGCTCAACAGAAAGTTTTTTAGAGTGCTTGCCTTCGGGGGAAATAACAAGCATAATTGAAATCAGTAACCAGATTACTTCATAGCTTTGAACTTTTAGAAATAACAGGTAACCGATGTAAAAACCTATAAAACAGCGGGTAGTGTAAATAATAAGAGGGGAAGTAATAATCTTTTGTATCAGGCTTTTAAACATGTATAAATTAATTTTAGAACCTGCAAAATTACTAATGAATTATCTAAATAGCAATAAAATGTTATTTATTAAGATAATGATGGTTGTCTTGTTACATTTTTGTTAAGGAAAAATAAAGTACAGATAAAAATGATAAACTAATCGCCAGTAAAGGTAGTTTGTGTGTAAATATCCTTTGATTTTGTAATAGAGAACAAAGGATGATAGGAAATATAATTAAGAAAGTTAGTGATAATAACCAAATTATTTCTACAGTCATTATAACCCAAGTGCTACTATAAGGAGTTGTATTTAGAAACTCTTTAAAGTAAACTATAAAAATCAGATTATTTATTATAGTTAATAAAGCTAACCTATTTATATAAAAGCGGAACATAGTTAGTGGTGGTTTGTGTTATTGCTAATATAATCAATTTTTTAATATAAAATTATCTTTATTTAATAATATTTATAAGTTTAAAGTGATAAAATGTGAATATTTTTGTTTTAAAATGCAATTATTGCGACTTCTGTGATTGAGGTATTTTTAGTCTATTTTCTTAAGAGGAGCATTCTAATTGATAGAATACTTATTTTTGCATAAAAATTATCATTATGCGTAAATTAGCCAATAGTGAATTGGATAGAAAAAATGTAGAGGAGTTTAAAGCTTCTGAAAAAACGCCAATTATTATAGTACTTGATGATGTAAGAAGTTTACACAATATTGGTTCTGTTTTTAGAACTTGTGACGCTTTTTTAATTGAAAAAGTTTACTTGTGTGGAATTACTGCAACACCTCCAAACAAAGAGATTCATAAAACAGCTTTAGGAGCTACTGAAACGGTAGAATGGGAATATGTAAAAGACGTTGTTACTTTAGTGAAACAATTGAATGAAGAGGGAGTTTCTGTACAATCTGTTGAGCAAGTAGAAAAAAGTGTTATGCTTAATAACTTCGAAGTTGAAATAGGACAAAAATATGCGCTTGTTTTCGGAAATGAAGTTAAAGGTGTAAATCAAGAAGTTGTTGATTTGAGTAAAGGAGTAATTGAAATACCTCAATTAGGAACCAAACACTCACTTAATATTTCTGTGAGTGCAGGGATCGTAATTTGGGATTTATTTCAACAAATGAATCGTTAAGCTCTAAGCTTTTGTTGAATCATTTCTAAGATTGCAATATAATCTTCCTGATTGGCTACGAAGTCCATATCAGATATATCTATAATCAGAACCTTGTCTGTTGGCAAGGTTTTGATATAACTAAAATAACCTTGGTTTACTTTGTCTAAGTACGTACCAGGTATTTCACTTTCATATGAACGTCCTCTTTTGTGGATGTTTTCTAATAATCTTTCTGTGTTTTGATATAAGTAAACGTATAAGTCAGGCTTCGGCGTGTCTTTATACATAATATCAAATACTTGTTGATACAAGTTAAACTCGTCTTCCTCTAAAGTGATTTGAGCAAAAATAAGTGACTTGAATATATAGTAATCAGCAATGATAAACTCTTTAAACAAATCAAATTGTGACAAATCATCAGATAACTGTGAATAGCGATCTGCTAAGAATGACATCTCTAAAGGGAATGCATAACGAGATGCATCCTTATAAAACTTTGGTAAGAACGGATTGTCTGCAAAACCTTCTAAAATACGCTTAGCATTAAAGTCTGTAGAAATACGGTTAGTTAAAGTAGTTTTTCCTGCACCAATATTACCTTCAATAGCTACAAAGTTTACATTTGTAAAACCATATTTTTGAATAGGAGAAGCTAAGCGCTTAACTACCTGTCCAGAAGTTTTGTCTTTACAATTAGCAAGTAATGCTTTAAAACCGAGTTTTAAAGTAGGGTGTTCCCAATCTAAATTTAGATCAGCAGCAGGTTGTAATACAAATTGTCTATCTTGCATCAATGGGTGAGGCACCGTTAGTTTCTCTGTATTATAAACTTCTTGATTGAAAGAAATAATGTCAATATCAATAATTCTTGCGCTATAACCTTCCTGATTTTGTGGACGTATTCTACCAAGTATTTGTTCCGTTTCTAATACTTTTTGGATAACAGTTTCTGCATTTAAGGTACTATGTATGTAAATCGCACAATTGTAAAATGGATCACTTTCAAATCCCCATGCAGGAAATTCGTAAATTGGAGAAACTTTAATGACTGTTCCAATGTGCTTGTGAATCAATTCGATAGCTTTTTCAATATTTGAAATTCTATCTCCTTGATTCGTGCCAATGGATAATACTATTTGATTTTGCGTAAACATAAGGCAAAGTAAATAAAAGAAATTTGAATAAACGCTACTTTTGTAGAAGTTAATAACTGCAAATTTAGTGTTATAAACTGTAACTATTTTTAGTTTTAGATACTAATAGAGAAAATTGTTTTTATATGAGATTTTTAAGAAATGTTTTAGCCACTATTGTCGGGCTATTTTTGTTTATGATGATTCTGTTTTTTGGAATCTTATTTTTAGGAGTTGCTTTTGGTGGTAAATCTGATAGTGTTGTTGTAAAAGATAATACAGTAATCAACTTAGATCTTTCTAAAGTAAAATATGATTACGCAGGTAAATTCAACTTTAAGGACTTCGGACATAAAGAAACTGGAAAAGATGGAGTGTCTGATGTTTTAAACGCAATTGAATATGCTAAAGGGGATGATAGAATTAAAGGTATTTCTATCTTAAATAATTCTTCTGTATTAGGGGTTGAACAAAAAAGAGAGATTCGCGAGAAGTTAGCAGATTTTAAAACAAGTGGAAAGTTTGTTGTTGCTTATGCTAATGTATATGAACAAGGGGAATATTACTTAAATTCTGTAGCAGACACAGTTTATGTAAACCCAGTGGGGGCTGTCGATTTTAGAGGGCTTTCAACTGAGATATTATATTTAAAGGGACTTCAAGAGAAAACAGGAGTTCATATGGAGGTTATCAGACATGGTAAATATAAAAGTGCAGTAGAACCTTATTTAGAAGATAAAATGAGTGAGGCTAATAGAGAGCAAATAACAGTGTTTTTAAACTCTATTTGGGAAACTATTGTTGGTGATATTGCTAAGAGTAGAAAGTTGTCTACTGAACAATTAAATCAAGTTGCTGAAAACTTAGAGGCACGTACTCCTGAGAAAGCGTTAAAAGCAGGATTGGTTGATAAAATTGCTTATGAAGACGAATACCACGCTGCTATTAAAAAAGCAGTAGGGGTAAAAGGAGAGAAAGATTACAATAAGATTGATGTATTAGAGTATGCTAAAGATGTTATCAATAAATTATCTTCAGTAAGTGCTTCAGATCAAATTGCTGTTATTTATGCACAAGGACAGATTTTAAGTGGTGAAGGGAACCTTAGCTATATTGGTGAAGGATCTATTAACAGAGCTTTGCAAAAAGCGCGTAAGAACGATAAGATTAAAGCAATTGTATTACGTGTAAATAGTCCTGGTGGAAGTGCTTTAACTTCTGAGTTAATTTGGAGAGAAATCGAATTAACTAAGAAAGTAAAACCGGTCATTGTTTCTATGGGGGATGTTGCCGCTTCTGGAGGGTATTATATCTCGTGTAATGCGGATCGTATTTTTGCTGATCCAAGCACAATAACTGGTTCGATTGGAGTTTTTGGTATGTTGCCAAACTTTAAAACATTGGCATCTAAATATGGTGTAAATGCAGAGCAAGTGAAAACACATAAAAACTCAGCTAATTATAGTCCTTTTAGAGATGTTGATGATTCGTTTAAAATGGTAGTTACAGAAAGTATAGAAGATATTTATACAACATTTGTAAACAGAGTAGCAGCAGGAAGAGGATTGACTTTTGACCAAGTAGATGCTTTAGCGCAAGGACGTGTTTGGACAGGAAAAGATGCTTTGGCAAATGGATTAGTAGATGAATTAGGAGGATTAGATGCAGCTATCAAGTTTGCATCTAATAAAGTAGAAATAGATAGCTACAAAATTGTAAACTATCCAGAGTATGAAATGAAGTTCGAAGATTTAATCAGAAGTTATTTAGGGGCTTCAATCTTGAAAACACAAGATGATTTAATCAAAGAAAAAATAGGGGAAGAAAACTTTGAAATGATTGAGCGTTTGAATTATTTTAATTCATTAAAAGGAGCTCAAACAATTATGCCTTTTGAATTAAATATTAAATAAATCCTAAAAAGATTGAATAATATAGGAGAGTCAGCCATAAATTATGTGTGCTGACTCTTTTTTTGTTATTTTGTATAAAAAGTAATTGATATGAACAAAAAGGTTTTAAAATGGGTAGGTGGTGTCCTACTTGTGTTGATTATCTTATTGGTTTCTGCACCTTTCTTGTTTAAAGGAAAAGTTCAGGATTTAGTAAAAAAGACAATCAACGATAATTTGAATGCAACGGTTAACTTTGAAAAGGTTGATCTTAGTCTGTTGCGTAATTTTCCAAAAGCTACTGTTTCTATTCAAGATTTAGTGGTTGTGAATCAAGAGCCTTTTGCAGGAGATACGTTAGTTTTTGCAAAGGATATTGTTTTAAATATGTCTGTAATGGAACTATTCAAAGGGGCTGATGAACCAATGAATATTGAATCTATTAAAGTTGCTAATGCTGATGTAAACGTAATTGTAAACGAACAAGGTATTGCTAACTATGATATCGCTATTAAAAAGGAGGATGAAGATAGTGATGATTCTGAAAGTACTCCGTTCTCATTGGCTTTAAACTACTATGAAGTTGAGAATGTAAACGTACATTATACAGATTTAGGTTCTAAAATGGTGTTTTCTGTAAGTGAATTGTACCACAGAGGAACAGGGAATTTAACGGCAAATGTACTTGATTTAGATACAGAATCGAAAGGGAAAGTAGCCTTTACAATGGATGATACTAAGTTTTTAAACGATGTAAACTTATCGTTGAAAGCTATGATCGGTATGGATATGGATAATATGAAGTTTACGTTTAAGGAAAACGAAGCTTTAATTAACCAACTGCCTCTTAAATTTGATGGGTATCTTCAAATGTTAGAAGAAGGTCAAGAATATGACTTAACATTTGCTACACCAGATTCAGACTTTAAAAACTTCTTAGGTTTAATTCCTGAAGCTTATGCTGGAAATTTAAAAGGTGTAAGTACAACAGGTGATTTTAAAGTAGATGGTAAGGTAAAAGGTAAGTTGACAGAGAAAACAATTCCAACCTTAGCGATTCACATGTCTTCTAATAATTCATCATTCAAATACCCTGATTTGCCTAAATCAGTTCAAAACATTTTATTGGATGTTAATGTGATGAATGAAACAGGAATTATTAAAGATACCTATGTTGATATAAATAAATTGTCATTCCGAATTGACAAGGATGCTTTTAATGCAAAAGCGCATATTAAAAATCTTACGGAGAACGCAATTGTAGATGCTAAATTAGATGGGGTTATTAACTTGGCTAATGTATCTCAAGCTTATCCAGTAAAATTAGATAGTCCATTAACTGGGGTATTAAAAGCGAATGTTGCTACAAATTTTGATATGAACTCTGTTGAAAAAGAACAATATCAAAATATAAGAAATGCTGGTACTTTATCACTAACAGGGTTTAACTTCGAAACAGAAGCAATGGCAAAACCATTGCAAATTCAAGAGGCTGCATTGACGTTTAATACGAGTAATGTTACGTTAAATAAATTGAGTTTAAAGACAGGGACTACTGATTTAGCAGCCAATGGTCGTTTAGATAATTTATATGGTTTCTTGTTTAAAAAACAAACGTTGAAAGGAAACTTCAACTTGAATTCAAACAATTTTGTTTTAGCAGATTTGTTGAAAGAAGATACAGCTGCGTCAACAGAAAAGAAAGAAACTAAAACAGCAACTACTTCAAGCGAACCGTTAAAGATTCCGTCTTTCTTAGATTGTACAATTAACGCTAATGCTAACACAGTAGTTTATGATAACCTAACATTGAAGAATGTAAAGGGTACACTGACGATTAAAGACGAAACTGCTCGTTTACAGAATATGTCAACAGATATTTTTGGTGGAGCAATTACCTTTGCAGGAGATGTATCTACTAAAGAAGCTATTCCTACGTTTGATATGAACTTAGGCTTAAAGATGTTGGATATTACACAGTCGTTTACAGGTTTAGAGTTCTTGAAAAAAATAGCTCCTATTGCAGGAATTATAACAGGTAAGATGAATGCAGGAGTGAAGATGAATGGTAAGTTATCTGCTACAGATTTATCACCTATCGTTACTTCATTAACGGGGGATTTACAAGGTGATTTGATAGAAGCTATTGTCAATCCAAAAAGTTCTAAGTTATTGACGACATTAGATTCTGCAGTTCATTTTGTAGATTTAAAACAACTTGATTTGAACAATAAGAAAATGCATATTGTTTTTAACAATGGTAAGGTTCAGTTCAAACCATTTGACTTAAAACTGAAAGATATGTCTGTTCAGGTATCTGGAGAACACGGTTTTGATCAATCGATGAATTATACATTAGATTTCAAAGTACCTGCTAAGATGCTGGGTAATGACATTGCTAATACTTTGACAAAGTTAGGACCAAAAGATAGTGCTAAGTTTGACGCTATTCCTGTGAAAGTTGGATTAACAGGAAACTTCTCAAACCCTAAAGTGGGTACTAATATGGGGGAAGTAGTTACCAATTTAACTAACCAGATTGTAGAGGAACAAAAGAATAAATTAGTAGATAAAGGAAAAGGAGCTCTTATGGACCTTTTAGGAGGTAAAAAAGAACCTAAAGAAGGTGAAGCTACTGCAGAGGGAGAAACTCCTGCTGTTGATACTAAAAAGAAAGAAACAGAAGAGGTAGTTAATAAAATTGGAGAAGGTTTGAAAGGATTATTCAATAAAAAGAAAAAGACGGAAGAGCCAGCAAAAACGGAGTAATACTTTTTACTGTAATGCATAAAAAAAGCGCCATAAAATATTTATGGCGCTTTTTTTATATAGTTGTTTTATTCAACGTCTATCTTAACAACATAACCTTCATAGGTTCTAATGTTGAAAACTGTTCCGTCTTCAAATAATAAGTATTGTCCTTTTACTCCTTTTAGTTTTCCTTCAAAAGAAGGCGTCTTATCTAAATTTAAACTTTTAATTTTAGTAGGGAATTGTAAGACAGGATAATCTAAATCAAAAATAGAAGCGTTAGTTTGGTCAAAATAAGGTTGTACTTCTGTAGGAAGTTTGTCTTTTAAACTGTTTCTAATTTCTTCTAAGTTTGTCTCCAGCACTTCGTTTTGCAACATTTTTCGCCAGTTTGTCTTATCTGTAAACGAATCTTTTAAGGCTACCTCTGTAATTCCTGCTAAGTATCTATTGGGCACTTCTACAATTTCGATTGCCTTAGATGCTCCTTGGTCAATCCATCTTGTAGGAACTTGTGTTTTACGAGTTACCCCAACTTTTACATCACTTGCTACTGCTAAGTAAACAATATGAGGTTGTAATTGTACTTTCATCTCATATTCCAAGTCACGATCTTCAATACCTAAGTGAGCTTGACTAAGCTCAGGACGCATAATCCAGTCTCCAACAGAAGCACTTTTGTAAAAGCAATCGTAACAGAATCCTTGTCTAAAGATTTTTTTCTCTTGTTCACAGTTTAAACATTCATAACCAACAAAGTCAATCTTAATATTTCTATTAAGGATTTGATTAATATTAATGAAGTTGTTTTTAAATACTAAATAGTATTCAATCGGCTTGTTAAATTCCGTCTGCATTTTGTTTAAAACTCCTTCGTATAGCATAAATAAAATTGTTATTTTTGGATAGGTGGTAAAAGTACGAAAACATTTTCTACTGCAAATAAACACTTTTCGCACGGAAAAGGTTAGAGATTAGACTAATTGAAAATATATGGCATTTACAATTATTAATTCTATTGCGTCTTGGATTCTAAAAAAGAGAATTCATCAAATAGATTTATTTAGAAAATATCCGAATGAAGTTCAAAATGATTTGTTTTTAAACTTGATGAGAACAAATGAAAAAACAGTTTTAGGACAGCAGTTTGGTTATGAAAGTATAAACAACTATGAGACGTTCGCTGAGCGTGTACCCCTTTTTAGGTATGAGGAGTTTGAGCCCTATATTGAAAGAGCAAGGAAAGGAGAAAGTAATATCTTCTGGCCTGAACAAATAAGATGGTTTGCTAAATCAAGTGGAACTACTAATGCGAAGAGCAAATTTATTCCTGTGTCTAATGAGGCATTAGAAAACTGTCATTACAAAGCAGCTAAGGATTTACTGTGCTTATATTTAAACAATAATGAAAACTCACAATTGTTTACAGGAAAGAGTCTTCGCTTAGGGGGAAGTAAACAGTTATATGAAGATAATAATACTTTCTTTGGCGACTTATCAGCTATTTTAATTGATAATATGCCTTTCTGGGCTGAGTTTAGTAGCACGCCAAGTAATAAGACGTCTTTGATGTCTGAGTGGGAAAGTAAGATGGATGCTATTATAAAAGAGGTGAGAAATGAAAACGTAACAAGTTTTGCAGGAGTACCTTCTTGGATGTTAGTATTGTTTAACCGCGTTATTCAAGAAACAGGTAGAGAAGACTTGCTGGAATTATGGCCTAATGCTGAGGTGTATTTTCACGGAGGTGTAAGTTTTGAACCCTACAAAGACCAATATAAAAAGCTGTTGCCTAATAGCAATTTCAGATATTACGAAATATACAATGCCTCTGAAGGATTCTTTGCTATCCAAGATCAGAACGATTGTAATGAACTTTTGTTAATGCTTGATTACGGAATTTTCTACGAGTTTATACCAATGGATACGTTTGGTACAAGCAATGAAAAGATTATTCCTTTGTCTCAGGTTGAATTAGGAAAGAATTACGCTATTGTTATCACAACAAATGCTGGATTGATTAGATACTTAATTGGAGATACTGTTCGCTTTACAAGTTTACTTCCTTATCGTATTAAAATTACTGGGCGTACTAAGCACTTTATCAATGTATTTGGAGAGGAGTTAATGATAGAGAATACAGATAGAGCATTAGCCAAAACGTGTATTGATTTAGATGCTGAGGTAGCTGAATATACGGTAGCACCTGTTTTTATGCAAGGAAAAGAAAAAGGAGCTCACGAATGGATCGTTGAGTTTACTAAAGAGCCTAAAGATATAAGAGAGTTTGCCCAAGTCTTAGATAAGAATTTACAAGCATTAAATTCAGATTATGAAGCTAAGAGAGCTAATAATATGACCTTAAATCCACTTGTATTTAACAAGGCAAGAAAGAACTTATTTTACGATTGGTTGAAAAAAGGAGATAAGTTAGGAGGACAGCACAAAGTGCCAAGACTATCTAACGAAAGAAAATTAGTAGAAGAGTTGCTAAAGATGCAGTAGCATTTTTTAGTAACTGATAGAAATAAAAAAACCTCGCTAAGCGAGGTTTTCTTATTTTATGAATAGTTTTGCTAATTATTTAGCAGCTTCTTCAGTTTTTACTTCTTCTGTAGCTGGAGCTTCAGTAGTAGCCTCTTCAGTAACTTCTTCTGTAACAACTTCTTCAGTAGCAGGAGCTACTTCTTCAGTTACAGTTTCAACTGTAGTTTCTTCTTGAGCTGGTTCTGTTGCAGTTTCTTTACAAGATACGAAAGATACTCCCATCATTGCTACTAAAGCGATGCTTAATGCGATTTTTTTCATTTTACTAAATTATAAAAGTTAATTATTAATTCGAGACAAATATATAACTTTTTTGATTTGATTATATTTTTTGTAAAAAAAAAATATAATTTTTTTAGCTTAGTAATTTATTGAAAATCAACACTTTGTTTATTTGTTTTTCTTAGGGTGAACCAATTTCATTTCTTCAATTAGGTGTTTTGCATCTGCAAACTTGTCTACGATGAATAAAATGTATCTTGCGTCAACCATAATGTTACGACAAATTGAAGGATCGTAGTAAATATCACTCATTGTTCCTTCCCAAACTCTATCGAAGTTTAATCCAATTAAGTTACCATGTGCATCTAATGCTGGACTTCCTGAATTACCTCCTGTTGTATGGTTTGTTGCAATAAAGTTTACTGGTAATTTACCGTTGTCAGCATATACTCCGTAATCCTTATTATTGTACAATTCGATTAATTTAGATGGTACATCAAATTCATAATCACCAGGTACATATTTCTCCATAATTCCATCAAAATGTGTTACTGGCTCATAGTATGTAGCATCTTTAGGAAAATATCCGTCTACTTTACCATAAGTAACACGTAATGTACTGTTAGCATCTGGGAAAATTCTTGCATCTGGGTATAACTCTAATTGAGCTTTCATATATGTACGTTGTAAAGCAGCAATCTCACGATCTAATTCTTCATATTTAGGTAATATGTTAGTTAGGTAGTTTTCGATTAATCCTTTTGCAAATACGTATCCTTTATCATTGTTAAGGTTTGCTTGTACTTGTTTAGCATCTCCTTTTAATAACTCTTGTAATCCTTCGTATGAAGTTAATTTACTATTGTTATAGATATCTTTAGTAATTGCTTTTACATCAGCATTTACTAATGATTTTGGTAAAAATGCTTTAGGAGCATCAGTAGCATATAATGAAACAATAGATTCAAATACTTTCTCATCTACTACTTTGCTGTAGTTTTTGTAGAAACGCTCTTGTCCGTTGATTAAGTTTGCTTTTCTTGATTCAAATGATTGCTCGTTGTTAAATGTTTTTTCTAAAGCATAAACTCTCCAAGCAGAAGCTAATAATTCAGCATTACGCATTCCGATTTCTGTAAAGTAATCTCTACTGATAGCATAAGGTGCAATAGCAGCATATAACTTTTCGAATTCAGGTAAGATATTAGCGTACGCTTTTGTGTTTTTATTTTTCTTTGCTCTCTCAATAAAGTCTTTTTCAAAAGCTTTTTTAGCTGCAACAGCATTTGTTTTTTTCAACCCTTGGCTTTCTCCAATCCATTTTTTCCAATAGTTTGCAGTACTTGCAAATTTAGAAGCATATTGAATTTTGATACCTTGGTCTGCACGCATAAACTCGTCAGTAATTTTTAACGCTTTATCGCGGATTCCAATTCTTACTGGATTTAAGTCGTTTACAATTTGCTCTACAGCAAATGATGGTAAATACTCTTGTGTTCTACCAGGGTAACCAAATACCATAGTAAAATCTCCTTCTTCAATTCCGTCTAATGAAATAGGGAAGAAGTGTTTTGGACGGTAAGGAACGTTGTCTTTTGAGTAATTAGCAGGCTTATTGTCTTTATCTGCATAGATACGGAATAAAGCAAAGTCTCCTGTATGACGTGGCCAAACCCAGTTGTCAGTATCAGATCCGAATTTACCTACTGATGAAGGTGGTGCACCTACTAAACGAACGTCAGTAAATGTTTCTGTAACAAATAAGATGTATTGGTTTCCTTCATAGAAAGATTTAATCTTATTTTCTTGCCATTTCTCTTTTGGAAAAGAAGCAACAGTTGCACTAATATTTTTGTTTATTTTTTCTCTTTTTACGATTTCAGAGTCCTTGTCTTTGATTCCGGCCATTACTTCTTTCGTTACGTCTTCAATACGTACGATAAAAGTAACCTCTAAATTTTCGTTAGGTAATTCTTGCGCTTGTGATTTTGCCCAGAATCCATTTGCTAAGTAGTCGTTTTCAACAGATGAGTGTGATTGAATTTGACCATATCCACAGTGGTGGTTTGTAAGTAATAAACCTTGTGGAGAAATAACTTCAGATGAACATCCACCATTGAAATGAGGAACAGCATCTTTCATACTTGAGTTGTTCACATCATAAATGTCTTTTACTGACATTTGCATACCAAGGCTTTTCATCTCAGTTTCGTTCATCCCTTCTAATAATGAAGGAATCCACATCCCTCCTTGTTGCGCGTAGATAGGAAGTGCTACCAGAACAACAAGTGCCTTAAATAGATTTTTAATTTTTCGATTCATATGTGTGTGTTAGTTAGAATTGAATTGGGTAGCAAGATACAATTTAAAGTCTAAAAGGTAAAGTGGTTTTGTTATCAGTACGTGGAACGGAGATTTTAAAAGGAGATGAGAGAGGTATAGTGTATTTACGGTGATATGTTGATAGTGTTGTAAGAATTAGTAAAGAACACATTATAATGTAGTTTTAAACGTACCACGTTCGACACATCTACCACTCAAGTCCCACAGAAGTTCGGAAAATAAGCCTTTTTCCCGAAGGTGTCTGGTACTTGTGTGGTATTTGTCTGAAACAAGTATAAAAGAAGTGTGTAATGACAGTACTATTTAACTTATATAGAACTCCTGTTATTATATAGCATACGTTAATTAATGAAAAGATGTTTTTAATGGTAGTAAAAGCGTCGTACTTCTTGAGTTTATTGGTTACTAAAAGATTAGTAAAAATAGAGATGTCAATATTTGGTGTATAGATATGTTAATGCATTAAATAGTGGTGTGTTAAGCTTTTTTAAAATTCATTTATTTCCAATAATAATATTTAACTTGTTGAGGTATAAACTTATAAAAGGTAGATAAAATGAATACTTATAAATTAGGAAATGGCGTGTTAATTCCAAAAGTAGGTTTTGGAACTTGGCAAGCAGCTGAAGGAGAAGAAGCTGTAAATTCTGTAAAAACAGCTTTAGAGTTGGGGTATAGACATATAGATACGGCTTTTTTCTACAAAAATGAGGTTAGTGTTGGTAAAGGTATCAAGGCGTCAGGTGTTGACCGTAAAGAGATTTTTGTAACAACTAAGGTTTGGAATTCTGAGCGTGGTTTTGAAAAAGCATTAGAGGCTTTTGATGTTTCTTTAAAAAACTTAGGTTTAGATTATATAGATATGTTTTTAATTCACTGGCCTGCGAGTGAAAACCAATTTGAAAATTGGAAAGAATTAAATGCTGAAACATGGAGAGCATTAGAAAAGTTGTATGCAGACGGAAAAGTGCGTGCTATTGGAGTTAGTAATTTCTATGTATCGCATTTATCAGCCTTGTTAGAAACAGCAAAAGTAAAACCAATGGTTAACCAAATTGAGTTTCATCCAGGGATGACACAAAATGAAGTGGTTGATTTTTGTGTAAAAAATGATATCTTAATTGAAGCTTGGAGTCCACTTGGTCGTGGAAATGTGTTAGACAATGAAGTATTAGTTGCATTAGCTGCTAAATACAAAGTATCAGTGCCTCAATTATGTATTCGTTGGATTGTACAAAAAGGACATTTACCATTACCTAAATCTGTAACACCTGAGCGTATTAAAGCAAATCTTGATATTTATGATTTTGAAATTAGTCAAGAAGATATTGCGGCGATAGATAATTTGCCTTATATTGGTGGCTCGGGATTACATCCTGATAAAGTTGACTTTTAAGTATCATATACTTTCAATGAGTAATTATTAATTCATATATCAAAAAAGGTAAATAAACATTGTGTTCATTTACCTTTTTGTTTTTTATGAAATATGCTTCATTATTTTTTTAGTGGCTTCTTTATTCTTTAAAATAAAGTGGCTACTGATAGCACCTAACTTTTCTTTTGTAGTAGTATCTGTCAGTAATTTGTCAAAAGTATCGTTTAATTCCTCTTGGTTGTTTACTACTAAGCAACTTCCTAATGCTACAAGGTCTTTTGCTTCTTGAAACTTCTTGTATTTTGGACCAATGACAACTGGAACGCCAAAAGTAGCTGCTTCTAATATATTGTGTATTCCTGCTCCAAAGCCTCCTCCGATATATGCAATATCAGCATAACTGTAAGCTTTTGTCAATAAACTGTAAGCGTCAATTATATATACATTGTATTCACTTAGGTTTTTACCTTGGTGCTGGCTGTGCAATATAGTTGGTTTCTTTAGGCTGTTTTGCAATTGAGCTATTTGTTCTGTTTTAATGTTGTGAGGAGCAAAGACAAAACGCAATGACGAGTCTGTGTTATTATTGATATACGTAGTAATGAATTTTTCGTCTTCAGGCCACGAACTACCAATTACAATAGTCTTGGTTTGTTTGTTATTGGTAAACTCATCTAAGAAGTCAAGTTTATTGTTGTTTTCTAATATTTGAGACACGCGATCAAAACGGGTATCTCCTACAACTTCAACCTGTGTAAAGTTCAGTTGGTTTAAAAGTTGTTTTGATATGTCGTTTTGCACGAAGAAATAAGTGAAAGCTTGCAATGCTTTGCGATAAAACCCACCATACCATTTAAAGAATACTTGGTCTGAACGTAGAATTCCGGATACTAAATAAGTAGGGATATTTTTTTTGCGTAGTTGATTTAGGTAGTTTGGCCAATATTCGTATTTAACGAAAAAGGCTTTTTCAGGGTGAACTTGCTTTAAAAATTGTTTTGCATTAGCTAATGTGTCCATTGGTAGATACAATGTGGCATCGGCAATTGAATTGTTCTTTTTAACTTCATATCCAGAAGGGGAGAAGAAAGTAAGTACTATTTTATGGGTTGGAAATTTACTTTTTAGTTGTTCCATTAATGGTAATCCTTGTTCGTACTCTCCTAATGAAGCAACGTGAACCCAAAACACTTTATCAGAGGGTTTGATTTTTTCTTCTAAAATTGTGAAAGACTCTTTTCTACCCTGTACAAAAAAGTTGATTTTTTTATTAAAAAGGGCTATAATCTGAAGAAAGAATATTGAAACGTAAGTCAGTATATTGTATAGAAAAAACATGTGAAAATCTTTATAAAGCGAAATTACGTTTCTTTTGAGAAAGATTGAGCTTTGACGTTAAGAATTTATTATTTTTGTAAGGATAATGAATATCGAAATATATAGTTGTTTTTGCAGTTAATTTTTTGATTATCAGTAAAGATGGCTTTAAGATACTAAAGACAATTAGGATGAAAAAAATTCAAATGGTTGACTTGAAAAGTCAATATGAAGGGATTAAAGAACAAGTGAATCAATCGATTCAAGAGATTTTAGAATCTTCAGCTTATATTAATGGACCTCAAGTTCATTCTTTTCAAGCAAGTTTAGAAGAGTACACAGGGTCAAAACACGTTATTCCTTGTGCTAATGGAACTGATGCGTTACAAATTGCAATGATGGGACTTGGTTTAAAACCAGGTGATGAGGTAATCACTGCAGACTTTACGTTTGCTGCAACTGTTGAGGTTATTGGTTTGTTACAATTAACTCCTGTTTTAGTTGATGTATGTCCAGAGACTTTTAATATCTCTATTGACGCACTTAAAAAAGCAATTACTCCTAAAACTAAAGCGATTGTACCTGTTCACTTATTTGGACAAGCAGCAAATATGGAAGCGATTATGGAGATTGCAAAAGAGCATAATTTGTTCGTAATCGAAGATAATGCGCAAGGTATTGGTGCTAACTATGCTTTCGCTGATGGTAAAAAAGCTAAAACGGGTGCAATTGGACACGTTGCTGCTACTTCTTTCTTCCCATCTAAAAACTTAGGTTGTTATGGAGATGGTGGTGCTATTTTTACTAATGATGACGAATTAGCTCACGTTATTAGAGGAATTGTTAACCACGGTATGTACGAACGTTACCACCACGATGTAATTGGAGTTAACTCTCGTTTAGATAGTATTCAAGCTGCTGTTTTAAATGCTAAATTACCTAATTTAGATACTTATAACAATGCACGTCGTGCTGCTGCAAAAGCATATTCTACTGCTTTAGCTAATCATCCAAATATCGTTACTCCTAAAATTGAAGGAGAAGAGGATAGTCACGTATTCCACCAATACACATTGCGTATTGTGAATGCTGATAGAAATGGATTAATGGCTCACTTACAGTCTAAAGATATTCCTTGTGCAATCTATTACCCAATTCCATTGCACAAACAAAAAGCTTATTTAGATCCGCGTTATAAAGAAGAAGATTTCCCTGTAACTAATCAATTAGTACAAGAAGTATTATCTCTTCCAATGCACTCTGAATTAGAGGCTGAGCAAATCAAGTTTATTACAGACGAAATTTTAGCTTTCTTAGGATAGTTTTATTTCCGTTTAGATATAAAAAAAGCAGACTTATATAGTCTGCTTTTTTTATGTTTATTTTTTAGGGTATGTCGTTTGATTAATTATCAAGGATGCGATAGCACAAGCCATTAACGAGATTGCAACAATATTCATTGAACCATCGTTGAGGCTGTTTAGCAGCAAAGAGGTTATAAAAGTAAACGCTAATTGTGATGCACCAAATAGGGCAGAGGCTGTTCCTGATTCTTCTTTAAATGGCGCTAATGCTAATGTTGTACTTGTTGGGAATAGCATTCCAAGGGGCAGTACAAAAAAGAATAGTGGAATTAACTGCAAATAGATTGATAGGTTTAATTCAATCATTAACCAGAGTATTCCCGCTGATATAGCCTGTATACTTGCTCCTAATTTAATGATATTACTTGGCTGTAAGTGTTTACGTAGAACAGATGACGTAAGGAATGAGCCTATCATTAATCCACAAGAGTTTAGCATAAATATTAAGCTGAATTGCGTACTTGATAATCCGCCAACTTCCATAATTAATACGGGCGAATTGGATATGTATAGCATTAAACAACTAAAAGCAATACTTCCTATGATAGTATAGGTAACAAATATTTTATGTTTGAATAAGCGTTTATAGTTGTTTAAGATTAGGTTGAGTTTTAATGTTGTACTTTGTGTGTTTACATCTTCTCTAAGGAAAAATGTAGTCATTAATATGCTTAATGTTGCAAAACACGCCATAGCAGTAAAGACATGTTGCCAATCATAGAATTTTAGAATGGCATTACCTAAGATAGGTGCCATAATTGGAGCAATTCCGCCGATTAGCGCAAGGATACTGAAAATCTTAAGGGTTTGGTCTTTATCGAAGCGTTTATTGACTATAGCCCTTGCAATGACTAAACCACCACTACTTCCAAATGCTTGTAAGAATCTATAAACCCACATAACCTTGATGTCTTGTACATAAATACAGGCAATAGAAGACACGATAAAGATAGATAGGGAAATTAGTATTGGTTTTTTACTTCCATATTTATCAGATATAGGTCCCCAAAATAATTGTCCAATTGCTAATCCACCCAAGAAAGTAGAGAGAGAGATTTGTACACGGTTTATTTCGGTACTTAAGTCTTTGGCTATTTTTGGGAAAGCTGGTAAATACATATCAATAGCTAAAGGGCCTAATGCCGTTAGACTAACTAATGTAAATATCAGAATCCATTCTTGAATTGAGAGTTTTTGCACGTTTAAAAGGAGGTTAAAAAAAAATCCCTGGTGTGTTTCAACCAAGGATTTTTATATTGTTATAATAGTCTTGTTATTGTCAAAACAACTTATGCAGAATGAGTTTCTGCTTCTTTATTGATTTTTTTAATTAAACCAACTAATACTTTTCCTGGGCCAACTTCTGTAAATAAAGTAGCACCATCAGCAACCATTTGTTGTACTGATTGAGTCCATCTTACAGGAGCAGTTAATTGAAGGATTAAGTTCTTTTTAATTTCTTCTGGATTGTTAACAGCACTTGCAGTAACGTTTTGGTAAACTGGGCAAGTAGGAGTGTGGAAAGTAGTTGCTTCAATAGCAGCAGCTAATTCTTCTCTTGCAGGTTCCATCATTGGAGAGTGGAATGCTCCTCCAACAGGAAGTAATAATGCTCTTTTAGCACCAGCTTCTTTTAGTAATTCACACGCTTTTTCAACAGCTGAGAATTCTCCTGAAATAACTAATTGACCAGGGCAGTTGTAATTTGCAGCAACTACAACACCGTCAACTTCAGAACAAACTTTTTCTACGATAGCATCTTCTAATCCTAATACAGCAGCCATAGTTGAAGGAGTGATTTCACAAGCTTTTTGCATTGCCATAGCTCTTTGAGAAACTAATTTTAACGCGTCTTCAAAAGCTAATGTACCATTCGCAACTAAAGCAGAGAATTCTCCTAATGAATGACCAGCTACCATTTTTGGTTTGAAATCTGCTAATGTTTTAGCTAATACAACTGAATGTAAGAATACAGCAGGTTGAGTAACTTTTGTTTCTTTTAATTGTTCAGCTGTTCCTTCAAACATAATATCTGTGATTCTAAAACCAAGGATATCGTTTGCTTTTTCAAACATTTCTTTAGCAAGTTCAGAACTTTCATATAAGTCTTTACCCATTCCTGTGAATTGAGCTCCTTGACCTGGAAAAACATATGCTTTCATAAGTATAATTTTAAATTTCGAGTAGACAAAAATAAGGTATTTTTATTTGTAAAACGAACAGACATAAAAAAAGCCATCTGGAGTACAGATGGCTTCTTTTGTAAATTTTATAGTTTATTGGATAACACCGATACGGTTATCTTTAATTTTGGCATTGTCTTTTAATGCTTTCATAACTCTCATTTGAGCCATGTTGCGAACACCATTTTCAACTTTAGCTTTGTAGCTGTTGTAGTTTGGTAATTCAGGAGCATTAGCAACGTTTTTAGTTTTTACCATATAAACTCCTTTTACACCATCAATTAGGTTAGAGTTTTGGTTAACTGCAGTTGCGAAAGCTGTACCTACTACTAATGGTTCGTTTCCGATATTAGTGATAAGTGGAGCATTTAAGCTAACTTCAGATACAGAAGCGATAGATGCTTTAGAACTTGTAGATACTTCTTCAATAGTTTTACCAGTCATTTTTTGTTTAATGATTTGAGCTTTTTTCTCGTTCATTAAGATTGGTTCAATGAATGGTTTTACTTCTTCGATTGGCATTAAACCTGTATCGTTTTTAGATGTTAACTTAACGATGATGTGTCCATCAGCATTGTCAAATCTTTTGATAGTACCGTCTTTAGTTTCTTTGTTAAAAGCCCAAGCAACAATACTTCTTTGGTTTCCTACACCAGGTAAGAACTCTTCGAAAGGACGAACAGTTACGTCATTTTGAGTATCAAAACCTAAACCTTTAGCAGCAACGATAAAGTCACTTGCAGAAGCTGCGTCTTGTTCTAATGTAGTAGCTTTAGTGAATAACTCATCAGCAGTTGCGTCAGATACTTCAATTTTTAAAGCAACAGTAGCTAATTTAGCACCTTCTTTTTTATTGATAACTTGGATTACGTGGTAACCAAAGTCAGTTTCAACTAAACCAATTTTTCCAGCAGGGTTGTTAAAGATAAAGTCGTTAAATGGTTTTACCATTTGTCCGTTTGGAATATCTTCATATTTTCCACCGTTGTTTTTAGATCCTGGATCTTCTGTTTCAACAGTTGCAACAGCTGCAAATGTAGCAGGAGCTTCTTGAACTTTTTTCAAGATTTCTTCAGCTTTCGCTTTAGCTTCTTCTTTAGTTCTTGTAGAACCAGGAGCTGCAGATCCTGCATAAGTGATTAGGATATGAGCAGCGTCAACTCTTTGACCTGGTTTTTTGTCTAATAATCTAGAAACACAGTAGTAGTCTCCCATTACGTATGGACCAAAAACTTGACCAGGTTGTAAGTTAAATAACTCTTCTTGGTATTCTAAAGGAAGATCTTTCTTAGCGTAGTATAAACTATCAAATTTAATATCTGAGTTTGTATTTACGAAAGACTCAACATCTTTAATTGTTTTGAATCCAGGAACAGTATCGTTTTTCTTAGTTTCAGCATTATATTGAACTCTTGGTTGTAATAGAGATTCAATAGTTTCCTTAACTGCATCTTTATCAGAGTCAGAAGGTTTACTTGCTAAGAAAGCATATTGTAATTCACGAGTTGTTTCAGATTTGAATCTGTTCTCGTGTTTTTTCATATAATCAATGATAGCAGCATCAGAAACAGCAGCTTCTTCGTTGTTAACTGTAGAGTAAGGTACAGTAACATAGTCAAAAGAAACTTTGCTATTATCAGCTAAGTAACTTGCTTTAGCTTCAGTTTGAGTAGTGTAGATTCCCCCTTGAATTAAAGAGAAATACATTTGCTCAAGACCAACTTTTTCAAGTTCTTTTTCGTAAGCTAACCACGCATTCCATTGCTCTTGTCCAGCTTGTTTCATCATTAAAACAAATTGGTTGAATTTGTTAACGTCAAACTGTCCTAATTGATTTAGGAATTCAGGATTGTTAGCAAAGTTTGGGTTGTTTTTTACAACATTTACCAATTGGTCTTTACCAATGCGTAATCCTAATTTCTCGAACTCAGTAGTAAGTAAAATATTGTTTACTTCACTGTTCCAAACAGCCACACTCGCTTGAGTGTTACTCATTTGTCCGTTTTTCTCAGCTTGAGCTACTTTGTGTAAGAATTCTTGTGTGTTGATTTCTTCTCCGTTGATACTACCAACATTTCTTGATAGTCCACCTCCCGTGCTTCTTACTACGTCGCCAATAACGAATGCTAATAAAGCAATACCTATTACTGCAATTAACAGAGCGGATTTTTGTCTAATTTTTGATAAAACTGCCATGCTTTTTTATTATGTGTAATTTTTTTCAGTGAGCGAAAATACAATTATCTATTTAATAATAAAAGGAGTGATGCTATTATTTTACGACAATTCACATCTTTTTTCTTGTATTTTTAAATTAATTGTCTAATAATTTTTAATTCCGACTAAATAGGACCTTATAACTTATAATTTAGTAATGGTATAAATATAAAAAAAAGGTGTAATCATTTATGATTACACCTTTGAGATATTGTTACTTATTATTGTAATTATCCATTCGTTTCGCAAACTTTCTTCTGAAGAAAAACATGAAGATTGCCACTCCAGCTATTATAAAGTTTAACCAGAAGTTGTTTTCTCCTTTGCTTATTTTGTCAATTGCATCATATATGAATAGTGCTGCAATAACTAAGTAGAAGAATGGTATGATTCTTAATGCTTTCATATTAATTCTGTTTGTTTATGCTTTCAACATAACTATTAGTTGCTTTTACTGTTTTTAATTTACTGTCGAAGTCAATTCCAACTCCTCTTGTAAAGTTTTCTTTATCAGTAGAAGCTTTATACTTTCCTTCTGTAAAGAACCATTCATTCTTTTGGTCAAAATACAATTGGTCTGATTCAAGTTTTTTACCATCATGTGTTGTTATAACAACATTTCCTTGTAAATCTATTAGTTCTGTTTTTGTATAACTAATAGCATAATCTGCAACAACGGTATTTTTGTTATTATCCGCATCAAAAAAGGTAAGATGAATTCCTTTTGGAAATTCGGTAAAAGGATATTTAACATTGCTATAATCTAACATTGTTGGACTTAGTAATATGGCTTTTACTCTTCCTGAATCGATATATTGTAGGCGCATATTTTCTGCTTCACCAGCTGGAAAGAAGGTGACTTTGTTTATTTGTTGTATTTCTTTAAACTTACTCTCACAAGAGAATAAAGAGAAAGATAATAAGATAAATAAAAGAATGCTTATCGATTTATTTATGTATTTCATTTTATGATAATGAATAGATGTTATTCAAAACGTCTTCTTTTGAACCAAAGGTCATTCATTGAGAAACCAACATACATACTAAAGTAGTTTTCTCTTGTTAAACCTTGACTTTTTGTACCTCTTGATCCGTATTCAAAACCAATGTTTAAGTTAGTAAAGCTTCGTCCAATAGGAAAACCAAAACCAGCATTTACAGCCATATCATTGATTGCTTTGTCATTTAAAACTAAACCAGTGTTTTCATATCTAATACCAGCTCTGTATACAATTCTATCAAAATAGCTTGTAAAAGAATTGTATTTAGGGATATAGAAACCTCCAACAGAGAATTTATTTGAATTCTCAAATGAAGAGATAGAAGATGTATTCCAAGAGTCAGCTAATTTTCTGTTTTCTGTGAATGTATACTGTGCTCCTACAAACCATTTGAATTCTTTTCCAAAACCAAGTCCTAAATCTAAAGCTTGTGGATTAGTAATTTTTCTGTTACCGTCTATAATAGTTTGAGATTCGATTACTTGGTTTACTCTTACAAGTTGTAACTTAGTTAGGTTGTCATTTGACCACTTAGTTTGTGGGCTATAAGTTACATTTGCTTGCCAATCATACTGTCTAAATTTACCAGCATATTGTGCAGATGTTTTAAAAGACACTCCTCTGTAATCTAATTCCTGTAATTCTCTTGATACGGTTTGTAAAGGAGAACCATCGCCTGTATTAGCAATGTTTTTGTATGCTTCATTAGTGATGTTACCAAAATGATATCCAACATCTACACCCACGTGTAAATTAGGCATAATCTCGTAACCAGCTCCTAAAAATACTTTATTCACTCCTCCGTTACCTTCGTAAGTGTTTTTAATTAATTGACCTTCTTCATTGTTTTGTTGACCATTAATTTTATAACCAACATTTGAAAAAGGAGTTAATCCGAATACAACACCAACTTTTTTAGCAATAGGGAAACCTACGGAGATATAGTCTAATGTTTGTCTTTTTGCTTTATTATTAGAATCATCAGATGCAAAGTCATAAAACTTAGCTGTTGCTCCAAGTGAGAATGTAGTAAGTTTAAGCTTACCAAAAGACGCTGGGTTATTTAAGTTGATGTGAATACTATCTGCGTAAACACTTGTTCCACCCATAGCTTTATATTCATTCGTACCACTGTTATTAACATTACCTATTCCGTAAAAAGAATAAGGTGAAGCGTTGCCTTGTTGGGCCATTGCAATTGAACCACAAATAAGGCTTAGGCTAAGGAAGATTTTTTTTATCATTTTCAATTATGTATTGATATAAAGAGTTCATACTCTCTAAAAGAAAGTTTGAATTAGCAAATATTACATTTTTTAATCTTTTTGCCAAAAAAAGTGTGTCTCCTCCGGTCAAAATAACCGTTAATTGAGGATATTTTTTTTGGTATTCAGTTATTACACCATCTATTTCTGTTGTAACACCATTTATAATACCTGAGTGTATAGCATTTGTTGTTTGATCTCCTATCAAATAATCTATATCTTCAGGTTTTAGCAAAGGTAGCTTTTCTGTGTAATCATTTAACGATTTATATCGCAACATTAGACCTGGAGAAATTGCACCACCTAAATATTCGTCATTATCATTTATAAAATCATAGGTAATACAAGTCCCTGCGTCTATCACTAAACGATTCTGTTTAGAAAATTGCATTACAGCCCCTGCAGCGAGAACCATTCTGTCTATCCCCAATGTGTTTGGAGTGGCGTATAAATTTTTAAATGGGAAGCTACTTTTATGAGATATAACGATAAGATTGGTATTTTGTTTTAACCAATTGAAAGTTTCTTCATTTAATTTCCCGACCGAAGATAGGATGATTTGTAGTTTTTCGTGTTCTGTTGAAATTTTTTTTAAAAAAAAATCAACTTTTTTTTCATCGTCAAAAAATAGAGTCTCAGAAAACCTATTGTTTTCAAACTTAGCTATTTTCGTTCGAGTATTGCCTATGTCAATGGCTAAAATCATGCGTTTTTTTTAAGTTTAGCAAAGGTAATGAATGATTTTTTTCTAAAAAAGTTTTGGAAGAAAGAAAAACTGTTCTATATTTGCAACCGCTTAACAGAACAACATTGTTCAATACTAAAAGCCAATTGGTGCCTTAGCTCAGTTGGTAGAGCAAAGGACTGAAAATCCTTGTGTCCCTGGT
>NZ_JBBPHM010000013.1:0-96588 GCF_038039755.1 Myroides sp. C1519 | reverse complement strand
TAGAGCAAAGGACTGAAAATCCTTGTGTCCCTGGTTCGATTCCTGGAGGCACCACAAATTTAAAACATGGTAAGCTCACTGGTGCCTTAGCTCAGTTGGTAGAGCAAAGGACTGAAAATCCTTGTGTCCCTGGTTCGATTCCTGGAGGCACCACCACTAAAAGCCGATACAGTAATGTATCGGCTTTTTTGTTTTGCTGCTTTTACATTTAATTCAAAAAAATAGATGCCAAATACAAGGTCAATTATAAGTTGTGTATATGTATAATGTTCTATAAATCTGTATGGAAATCAATCAATATCTCTATTCTTTCTTAATGGAGTTTTAAAAGCCTTTAATTAAGTTTAGGTTATAAGGGTGTTGGTAGTGGAGAAAAGGGCGTAAATATGCTTTAATTTCTTTTATTTATTATGGTATTTATATAGTTAAGTGTGTTCTATTGTAAATTACAAGTAGATTAATTTGAGGAGGAGTGAAATTAAAAAAGGCCACCCATTTTGATGAGTAGCCTTTGGTATTATTTAGTCAAAGCATTTACTTGTAAAGTTTGTCTTTTAACTTCAAATTCTAATTCTGTAATTCTTGTTTGAAGTTTTAAAAGTTTTCCTTTCCCTTTTAATTCATTGATTGGAGTTAGTTTTCCTAATGCTTTCTTTTGAGTAAATTTAATGTTCTCTGTATTAAATTTATCTTGAGCTTTATGAAGCTTAGCAGTAGTTTTTTCTAATCTCTTTTGGCTTTTAATTATATCATTTTGTTTTTTAATAGCCAGTTTTTGTTCTTTTTCTTTTTGTTTTTGAGCTTTTAATTCTGCTTTTTGTTTTTGAGCTTCAATTTTTTGTTGTTGCTTTAATTTTTTAGCAGCGTCAAGTTCGTTTTGTACCTTAAGCTCTTCAATTTTTAAATCTGTAGCAACTGCGTTTTTAGCGTGTTCTAATTCTTCAGTTGTTTGTAATTGTTGAATAGCATTGTTAGTTGTTGGAAGCTCCTTAGGTAGTTCTTGAGCAACCATTGTGCTAGTTGTAGCTGCGAAAAGTATTGCAGCTAAAAGCATCTTCTTTTTCATTTGTTTATTCGGAGTTTTATTAAGTTATTTTTTATTGTGGTCTTAATTACCACTCATTAATTTTATTGGCATCTAATTTTAAAAAGATAAAAAGTAGAACTGTGAACGCCATTAAACTTGACCCTCCATAAGAGAAGAAAGGTAATGGTACTCCAATTGTAGGGAATAAACCAATTAGCATTGTGATATTAAAAGCGAAATGTATAAAAAGAAAACAAACTACACAATAGCCATAGACTCTGTTGAAAGTTTTCTTTTGTCTTTCTGCTAAATATATTAGTCTAAAAAATAATCCTACAAATAAAATAATCACGACTGTTGCTCCTGTAAATCCCCATTCTTCACCGACTGTTGTAAAGATATAGTCAGTATGCTGCTCTGGAACAAAACCACCTTTTGTTTGTGTTCCTTCTAAAAAGCCTGTACCTGACCAACCTCCTGAACCAATAGCAATTTTTGATTGGTTTAAATTATATCCTTCAGCTTGTAAATTTACTTCTTCTCCAATTAAAACATTTATTCTGTCTTTCTGGTGAGACTCAAGAACGTTGTCATAAACGTAATCTACTGAAAGGACAAAAGTAGTCATTATTGCTGTTAAAATAATGTAAAAAACGGGGTTTCTTGTGATTTTTTTATTCAAATAAAAATGAATACTAACAGCTATAATGATTAAAGTAATAATGATTATAGGCTTAACTACAAGGGCAAGAACGAATAGAATAATAGTTATAAAACCTGTCCATAAGTACCAACTTGGCAACCCTTCTCTGTATAAAACAAAAACAAGAGATACGAATAACATTGCACTTCCTGTATCGTGTTTTAAAATAAATAAGGTAGGTATACCAACAATTGCTAAAGCTGCAATTTGCTCTTTAAATGTAGCTAAATGAGTTTGATTATCTGAGAGGTATTTGGCTAAAAGTAATGCAGTTGTAGTTTTTACAAATTCTGAGGGCTGTATACCAAAACCTCCTATTTGATACCAGTTGGTTTGTCCTTTTACAGATTTACCAAAAAAGAACAATCCAAGTATAGACAGTAGTCCTATTACATAAAATACTAACGCATATTTCTCATAAAATTTAGCGTCTATTGAGACAATCAAAATAATAAGAGGAATACACATAATTATAAACATTAATTGTCTTCCATATATTTGTTTAAGATCAAATATAGAAGTTGTCTCCGCAGGTAAAGAAGCAGAGTAAATGTTTATCCAACCAGCAAATACTAATAAAACATATATTAGTATCGTTATCCAGTCAATATTTTTTTGAACACTTACATTTTTCATTTTTTATGTGCTTTCTCTGTTGCTCTATATAATTGAAGAACTCTATCGTATTCTGATTGTAAGCTACCTTTTAACATTCTATCTTCAAGGTCTTTTCTTACAATTTCTTTTAATAAATATTTTTGAATCATTAAACTTGTTATCGGAGCCGCCCAACGATTTCCCCAGTATCCGTTTTCAATGAATACAGCAATTGCAATTTTAGGATCCTCTTTCGGAGCAAAAGCAACGAACACTGAGTGATCTGTTAATTGATAGCGTTTACCATTAATTCTGGTAAAGTTTTCAACCGTACCTGTTTTACCACACATATCTAAACCGTCAACATATACAGATCTACCTGTACCAAAATTAAACACATCATTCATTCCTTGTACAATCGGTAAGAAATGTTGTGGATCTATTGATGTTTGGTGTTTAGTAGTAAACTTATTGTCTATATCGTGATGCTCGATGTTTTTGATAATATGAGGTGTATAATAATAACCGTGATTAGCTACGGCAGCCATCATATTAGCAAGTTGCATTGGTGTTAGTATAACTTCTCCTTGTCCGATGGAATTGGAGATTGTTGTTGTACTTCTCCACCCACCATTTGGATACCATCTGTTATAATAATCAGCGTCAGGAATATGTCCTTTTCTACCTTCTGGTAAGTCATAACCTAAAAATTGACCTAAACCAAAGCTATGTAAGTGCTCACTCCATTTATTAATTCCTACTGTAGGTGATTTATATTTTTCAATAACTCGTTTATAAGCATTTGCAAAATAGGTATTACAAGACTTTGCTATTGCGGTATTTAAATTCCAATTACCTGAATCGTGGCATCCCATCCAAGCTCCTTTTCCATAATAAAAACCTCTATTACAACTAAAGGTCGTGTGAGGTGTTATTACACCTTCTTGCAATCCAATTAACGCGGTAAGTATTTTAAATGGTGAACCAGGAGAGTATTCTCCTGATAATACACGGTTATATAACGGCTTTGCTAAAGAATCATTATATAGTTTAGTGTAATTTTTGGATCTTTCTCGGCCTACAAGTAAAGATGGGTCATAACTTGGAGCATTAACAAGTGCTAATATTTCACCTGTTTTAGGTTCAATTGCTACAATTCCCCCTCTTTTATTTTGCATTAAAAGCTCTCCATAAGCTTGTAGTTCACTATCTATGGTAAGGGTGATATCTTCTCCTTTTACAGCTAAAGTATCGTATATACCATTCTTAAAAGAACCTATTTCTCTATTAAATCGGTCACGTTGTATATATCGTACGCCTTTAGTACCCCTAAGTGTTTCTTCATATTGTTGTTCAACACCTTGAATACCTATTAAGTCTCCTGATTTGTAGTATGGGTTAGCTTTAATGTTTTGCTCGTTAACTTGTCTGATATATCCGAAAATATTAGCACCGGAAGAAACTTGGTAATCTCTTAAGTTACGTTTCTGGATATAAAAACCTTTAAAGTTTCTGATTTTTTCTTGAAATGCCGCATACTCCCTTTTATTCAACTGTGGTAAGAAAATAGAAGGTAAACGTGGACTATATTTTTTTGCTTTTTCAAGCTTAGTATTAAACGTTTCTATAGATACGTCTAATAAGTTACAAAGAGCTAAAGTGTCAATGTCTTTAACTTCTCTTGGAATAACCATAATATCATAAGACGGTTGGTTTGCAATCAATAACTTACCATTACGATCGAAAACATAACCTCTTTCAGGATATTCATAGACTATTTTAAGTGCGTTATTTTCTGATTTTTTGATATATGTGTCATCTACAACTTGTAAATAAAACAGCCTTAATAAGATTACAACTGTAACAACTACAATTATAATTGGCAATAACAATTTTCTCATTTCTTAGATGGTTTAATCAAAAATAGAATTAAAATACAAGCTAATAGAGTAGTGATTGTTGTAAGTAATGTTCTATACAAGATTTCCCAAACGAAGTTAAATCTAAAAAACTCTAATCCAAATAATACAATATGATGAATAACTACAGATATAACGATATATCCCATTACTTCTAAAGAACTAAAAAGGTCTTTAGTAACTTTTTTGATAATGTTTAAGTTGTGATATTGATAACTAATACCAAAAGAAAATTTTAGTACAGAAGGTCTAAAAAAAGCAAGAATTAAGCTTGAAGCTGCGTGAATTCCTCCAGAGTTTTCAAACATATCTACCACTAAACCTAACATAAAACTTGCTATATAAAATATAGGTTTTGAGTTTTCAGAAGGGTAGAGTATTATGAAAAGTATATAGGGAAAAGGATTTATAAAACCAAACAGATCAATATTATTAAATATTAAAATCTGTGCGATTAACAACACTATAAATCGAGCAATATTTGAAAATGCAATACTATTCATTTGTAGTCTCCTCTTCAAGTTGATTAATTTCTTCTATATCTTTGTTAGTGATAACATAGATGTATCCTAAGTTCGTCATATCATTGAATAAGCGAACTGAAATGGTGAAGTAGTTTGATGTTTCATTTGTATATGCTTTATCAATTACACCAATAGGAATGTTCTCAGGGAAAATAGTTGAATCACCACCAGTAACGATAGTATCTCCTTTGTAGATCTCTGCTAATCTTGGTATATCTGATAAATGCACATATCCAGTGTTTTTACCATCCCATTCTAAAGTACCAAAGTGATTAGATCCCTTAATTTTAGCATTAATCTTAGATTTAACGTTTAAGATACTTTGTACAGTTGAATAGTTGTTTGAAGTTCTTTCAATGATACCTAAAACTCCATTACTATTAATAACGGCCATATTTTTTTCGATACCTTGCTTAGAACCACCTTTAATCGTAATGTAGTTTTCTTTTGTATTAAAGGTATTGCGGATTACTTTGGCTACAATAATAGAAAACTCTTGCCTTTCTAAAGGCATGAGTTTCTTTATTTCAACAGAATCTTGTTCTGAAGTACTATTGTATACAATTGATTTTAAAAGTGCATTTTCTAAAACAAGAGCATCATTCTCTGTTTTTAAGTGCATATATTCTTTAAAATCATTTACATTTTCATAGACATAACCAGTCACACCATTCGCTGAACTAATAAAAGAACTCTGATGAAAAGAGTGTGTTTGAATTATTAATCCGAATGATATGACTAAAAGCAGCAAAAACAGTAGCTTAGTACTGTTTTTTATAAAGAAATTGATTATTTGCTGCATAAGTTATTTTTATTTGATCAATACACTTTTGTATTTATCAAGATTTTTAATAGCTAAACCTGTTCCTCTTACTACTGCTCTTAATGGGTCTTCAGCAATGTAAACAGGTAGATCTGTTTTTTGTGAAATACGTTTGTCTAAACCTCTTAACATTGATCCACCACCTGCTAAGTAAATACCTGTATTATAGATATCAGCTGCTAATTCAGGCGGAGTTTGAGATAATGTTTCCATTACTGCATCCTCAACACGTTGAATAGACTTATCTAAGGCTTTAGCAATCTCTCTGTATGATACAGTTACTTGTTTTGGTTTACCAGTAAGTAAGTCACGACCTTGAACTAACATATCTTCAGGTGGAGTTTCTAAATCTTCTGTAGCGGCTCCTATTTGGATTTTTATTTTTTCTGCAGTACTCTCTCCAACAAATAAGTTATGTTGTGTACGCATATAATAAATGATGTCATTTGTAAATACATCACCAGCAATTTTTACTGATTTATCACAAACAATTCCTCCAAGAGCTATTACAGCAATTTCTGTTGTTCCTCCTCCGATATCAACAATCATGTTTCCTTTTGGTTGCATAATGTCAACACCAATACCTATTGCAGCAGACATAGGTTCGTGTATTAAGTAAACCTCTTTACCATTCACACGTTCACAAGATTCTTTTACAGCACGCATTTCTACTTCAGTTATACCTGAAGGGATACAAACGATCATACGTAATGCAGGCGTAAACATCTTTTTTCTTAATGAAGGGATGCTCTTGATAAAGAGGCTTATCATTTTTTCTGACGCATCAAAATCAGCAATTACACCATCTTTTAAAGGGCGGATTGTTTTGATATTACCATGTGTCTTCCCCTGCATCAAACTTGCTTCTTTCCCGACAGCAATAATTTTTCCCGTTGTTCTATCTCGGGCTACAATAGAAGGGTTGTCTACAACCACTTTTCCATCGTGTATGATTAGAGTATTCGCTGTTCCTAAGTCGATCGCGATATCCTCAGTCATAAAATCAAAAAATCCCATACAATTAAAAGGCTTTTATAGTTAATATAATTTGTGCGTTACAAAAGTAATAAATTAATGTTTAAAATGACGAATTCCTGTAAGTACCATTGCGATATTATTTTCATCACAATAATTAATACTTAAGTCGTCTTTGATAGATCCTCCTGGTTGGATTACAGCTGTTATACCTGCATTCCCCGCAATTTCTACACAATCAGGGAATGGGAAAAAGGCATCACTTGCCATTACTGCTCCTTTTAAATTAAAATCAAAAGAGTTTGCTTTTTCAATAGCTTGGCGCAATGCATCTACACGTGATGTTTGTCCTGTTCCTGAAGCGCATAATTGACCTTCTTTTACTAAAACAATTGTATTTGATTTAGTGTGCTTACAAATTTTAGAAGCAAATAGTAAATCATCTATTTCTTTAGTAGAAGGTGATAATTTAGTAACGGTTTTCAAGATGTCTTTATTGTCTGTTACATTATCTTTATCTTGAACTAAAATACCGTTTAAACAAGTACGAACTTGTTTTGTAGGTAGTTTTACGTCGTTTAAAACTAAAATAATTCTATTTTTCTTTTCTTGTAAAATTTCTATTGCTTCTACATCAAATGATGGAGCAATTACTACTTCACAGAATAATTTGTTGATTTCTTTTGCTGTTTCTACATCTATTTTGTCATTAGCAATCAAAACACCTCCAAAAGCAGATGTTGGATCTCCTGCTAAAGCATCAAGATATGCTTGTTTCATTGTAGGTCTTTGAGCTACACCACAAGCATTATTGTGTTTTAAAATAGCGAATGTTGGTAATCCTCCTTTAAATTCGTTCATTAAATTAACAGCAGCATCAACGTCTAATAAATTGTTGTAAGACAATTCTTTTCCGTGTAATTTTTGAAATAATTCGTCGAAATTACCAAAGAAGTGTCCTTTTTGATGTGGGTTTTCTCCATATCTCAATTCGTTACCATTGTCAATACTGATTTTTAATGTAGTTTCTTCTGCATTAAAATAATTGAAAATAGCACTGTCATAGTGAGAAGAAACGTGGAATGCTTTAGTTGCTAATAATCTTCTTTCTGCAAGACTCGTTCCTCCATTGTTGTTTTGTAACATTTGTAAAAACAAATCATACTCTGTTACAGAGGCAACAATTACTGTATCTTTAAAATTCTTAGCAGCAGCTCTAATTAAAGAAATACCACCAATATCAATTTTTTCTATAATATCTGCTTCTACAGCTCCAGAAGCCACAGTTTTTTCAAATGGATATAAGTCTACAATCACTAAGTCTATTTGTGGAATATCAAACTCTTTCATTTGAGCGATATCTCCTTCGTGATCTTGTCTGTTTAATATTCCACCAAATACTTTTGGGTGTAACGTTTTTACTCTTCCTCCTAATATTGAAGGATAAGATGTTACGTCTTCTACTGGAACTACAGGAATACCTAATTCTTTAATAAAAGTTTCTGTTCCTCCTGTTGAGTAAATAGTTACATTGTGCTTGTGTAACTCTTTAACAATCGGTTCTAAACCGTTCTTATCAAAAACGGAAATCAATGCCGATTGAATTTTTTTAGTTGTGTTCATGTTGTGTGTGTGTGTTTTAGTAAAAAGCAAAAGTAACCATTGTAAGTCTATTAATCAAAGTTTAATCTGCAACTTTTTGACTATTATTTTTCTTTTTTTGCAATAATGTTTAATTTAGAAGGATGTATGTTTTTTTGGGATGTACAGAACTAACCGTCGTCTTATTTATATGGCGTATTAACAATGTTTTTAGTAAGTTATGGTGTTGTATTTAAGATTGATTTTAGGGAGTTTTAGTTTTGCTTGGGCTGCTTTGATAACTAACAAGTTAAGGACTTTATTATCTCTATTAGGGGTTACGGTTGGTATATTCTCAATCATTGCTGTTCTTGCTGCTGTAGATTCGATGGATAAAAATATAAAGTCTGAATTAAGTGGACTCGACCGAAGTATGATGTACGTTTTTAATCATTCTTTTGGACCAACGGATGTTCCTAAATGGAAGATCGATAGGTTTCCCAAGGTTACTTATGAAGAGTATGATTATTTAAAGAGAAATTTAAAGGAAGTAGAGTTTATATCTTATAGTGTTTTTACGCGTGGTGAGAATATTAAATTTGGAGCTAACGTAGTTGAAAGTGTAAACGTGAAGCCTTGCACCTCTGAAATGGAGTTTTTAGACAATGTAAAAATAGGTAATGGTCGTTTTTTTAATGAGGCAGAATCTACAAAAGGAGCTGCAGTTGTAGTTCTTGGTTATGAAATAGCAAATACTTTGTTTAAAAATTATGATCCAATAGGTAAGTCAGTGCGTTTTTATGGACGTAATTTTCGTGTTGTTGGTGTTGTAAACAAACAAGGTAAAGCACTTGGAGGAAGCCACGATGAAACGGTGTTTTTTCCTGTGAATTTCTTACGTCAGCTTTATGGGGATACAAATATAAAGGGTACTCCTGCTATAGTCCTAAAGCCTTTTAAAGGAAGTGATATCAAACAATTTGAAGAGGAAATAGCTTCTAAGTTGCGAATGTTTCGTGGTATTAAAGTAAGCGAGGAGAATAACTTCTTTATTAATGTCTTTGGGGGGATGTTGGATATGATTGACGAAATTGTAGGGAAGATGAATGTGGTTGGTTGGGTTATAAGTGGCTTCTCTTTATTAGTGGGTGGTTTTGGAATTGCTAATATTATGTTTGTTTCTGTAAAGGAAAGGACACACTTAATAGGTGTTCAAAAAGCAATAGGAGCGAAGAGTAGGTTTATTATGTTTCAGTTTCTTTTTGAAGCTGTGATATTGGCTTTGATTGGTGGTGTAGTAGGTTTGTTTTTAGTTTGGGGAATAGCATTGCTTATCAATAGCTTTTCCGATTTTAAGTTTGTGTTGAGCTTTTACAATATTGTAATTGGATTATTCTTATCTGGAATAATTGGTTTAATATCAGGTTTATTGCCAGCTCGTTCAGCGGCTAAATTAGATCCTGTTGAGGCAATTAGAATGGGAGGGTAGTATAAAATATATAAAAAGTAAAAAGGGCTAATTCCATCTGGAATTAGCCCTTTTTTATAATAACGAGTATATTATCTCATTGCTCTGTTAAGAATTAAATCTAAATATTGATTTACATTCTTTTTAAGATCTCTTCTGTGAGTGATGAAATCCAAGAATCCGTGTTCTAATAAGAATTCAGATGTTTGGAATCCTTCTGGTAAATCTTTACCAGTTGTATCTTTCACAATACGAGGACCTGCAAATCCAATTAATGCACCAGGTTCAGCGATATTAATATCTCCTAACATTGCAAAAGATGCAGAAATACCACCTGTTGTAGGGTCAGTACACAATGAAATGTACGGGATTTTAGCATCGCTCAATTGAGCTAATTTTGCAGAAGTTTTTGCCATTTGCATTAATGAAAAACCTGCTTCCATCATACGTGCTCCTCCTGATTTTGAAATCATTAAGAAAGGTATGTTGTTTTTTAAAGAGTAGTCAATTCCACGTGCAATTTTCTCTCCTACTACAGATCCCATAGAACCTCCAATAAAAGCAAAATCCATAGCAGCAACTACTAATTTTTCTCCTTTTGATTTACCAACAGCAACTCTAACAGCATCTTTCAATTGCGTTTTAGCCATTGCTTCTTTTAAACGATCTACATACTTTTTAGTATCTTCAAATTTTAAAATATCTTTTGAAGAAAGGCTTTTGGCTATTTCTTTGTAGTCGTTGTTGTCAAAAAGAATTTCAAAATATTCTTTACTACCAATACGAACGTGATATCCATCCTCTGGACTTACCCATAAATTATGTGCTAATTCATCAGAATCAATAATTTTTCCAGTAGGTGATTTATACCATAAACCTTTAGGAATATCTTTTTTGTTTTCTGTTGGTGTCTGAATTCCTTTTTCTTTTCTTTTAAACCAAGCCATAAAATGTTTGTTTTGTTTATACTATGTTTTTAAACAAAGAGTCAGACTATAAGGTGTTAACGTTGTTTAAGTCTTTAAAAGCTTCTTCTAAACGAGCGTTAAAAGTCAATTCTCCTTGTCTTACCCAAGCACGAGGATCGTAGTACTTTTTATTCGGTACATCTGCTCCTTCTGGGTTTCCTATTTGAGTTTTTAAATAGTCAATTTTTGATACCATATAGTCTCTTACACCTTCTGTATATGCAAACTGAAGGTCAGTGTCTATATTCATTTTTATTACACCATAAGAAATAGCTTCTCTAATTTCTTCTAATGTAGAACCTGATCCTCCGTGGAAAACAAAATCAACAGGGTTGTGCGCTAAATTATATTTTTTAGCAACATACTCTTGAGAATTTTTTAAAATTACAGGAGTAAGTTTTACGTTTCCTGGTTTATAAACACCGTGAACGTTTCCAAAAGCAGCTGCAATTGTAAATCTATGACTTACTTTTGATAATTCTTCATATGCATATGCTACTTCTTCTGGTTGAGTGTATAATCTTGAAGTATCAACATCACTATTGTCAACTCCATCTTCTTCTCCTCCAGTAATTCCTAATTCAATTTCTAATGTCATACCAAGTTTTTCCATTCTTGCTAAGTACTTTTTAGAAATTTCAATATTTTCTTCAATTGATTCTTCTGATAAATCAATCATATGTGAACTGAAAAGAGGTTTACCGAATTGTTTCATAAACTCTTCACCAGCATCTAATAACCCATCAATCCAAGGTAATAATTTTTTAGCACAATGGTCTGTATGTAAAATTACAGGTACACCATAAGCTTCTGCTAAAGTATGAACGTGTTTAGCTCCAGCAACAGCTCCAATAATAGCAGCTTTTTGGTTTTCATTTGAAAGACCTTTTCCAGCCATAAATGCAGCACCTCCATTAGAGAACTGAATTATTACAGGTGAGTTTAACTTAGCTGCAGTTTCTAATACTCCATTAATAGTACTTGAACTTGTTACGTTTACCGCTGGTAACGCAAATCCTTTTTCTTTAGCGTATTTAAAAATCTCTTGCACTTGGTCTCCAAATGCAACCCCTGGTTTAATATTATGTGCCATAGTCGTGTTGTTTTTTTATTTTACAAAAATACTAATTATTATTTGATTAGAATGGATAATTAATTCCAACATTTAGAACCGATTCTTTTAGGCTAAACTCTTTAAACCACTTGCGATCTGATTCTATGGATGGATTGTATGTTTTAAATCCAAAGTCTAATCGGAATACAAAGAAACTAAAATCATAGCGAATTCCAAATCCTGATGCTACTGCAAAATCTTTTAAGGATGATATCCCATTAAATGTATATTCTTCTTGTTCTACATCATCAAAAACGTTCCATACATTCGATGCGTCTACAAACAGTGCACCATACCATTTTCCTGCTACATTGAATCTATATTCTGTACTGAAAAATAGTTTCATATTAGCTTCATTGAAATCGTTAATTCCGCCACTTCGCCCTGGACCAAGTCTATAGGATTGCCATCCTCTGTTGTCATTTGATCCTCCTGAAAAGTAACTACGTGTAAAGGGAATCGAATTGGAGTTACCATACGGAACGGCTAATCCTCCAAATAAACGCATTGCTATTACTTTTTTATGTCCTAAATCCCAATATTTAACGAAGTCTACTTCTGTTTTTACATATTGAGAGAACTCTACATCTAAGATTGTTTTCTTACCTGTAGGGCCTACTTTAGAACTGGCACTTTTCATAATAACGTCCATTAATCCACCAGCCGATTCTACTTTTGCTTTTAGTGTATAGAAGTTGTTGTCAGCAATATTAGTACGTGTTGTGTTAGTAAATGTAACGTTAGAGGCAATGATAAGGTTGTTTTCTGATAGACGAATTCTTCTTTCTTCAATACTCCTAATTTCTCTATAATCTTGTTGATTAATGCTTAGAGGATTGTCTGGGCTTAATGCTTCACTAATGAAGTGATTAGCCCCTCCTTCAGAGATTGTAAGGTTGCCGTTTTGGTCAACGTAATCTGGATTGACATTTTCATATTCTTTAGAAATGTCATTTAGTCTTTTATAGGATGATTTATATACACTAAAATAGTTTTGCGGATTGGTATTTCTAACATATTGTATATTGGCTAAGTCAACGCTAAAAGAGTTTTTTCTTGATGGATACCAGCTATAGTTAATAATACCATTAAAGTTGTTTTTATCCAGCCCAATATTTCTTTGTTGTGAATGACCAAAACTCATAGAAGTTGTAGGCAACATTGTTTTAGGAATCACTTTTTCTGTTTTGATAGGGAATAATAATCTTGGAAAAGTTAACTTAATGTCTCCACCATATTCTGTAACATTGAAGAAAACGTTATTAGGATTGTTCATTTGTCTTGATGAACCTAATGCTCCTTTTAAATTTATCTCTAAAAGTTCTGCCCCTCTAAATACGTTTCTAAATAAAAGTCCAACACTTCCTCCAATACCAAAGTCTTGTATATTTGAGTGTGTGATATCTAACGAAGGGTTGAAAGTCATTTTTTTTCTTGAAGTCAAATAGATGTTACTGATTAATGATTGTCCAGTAGAATCTCTTTGGTCTTCAATGTATTCAATTACAGGATAATTAAATGTACGCAAGTTACTAATCGAACGGGAAGTAAGCATACGTCTTTGGTCACTAAAAGTACTTCCTTTTGTGATAAATATAGCGTCTGTTAAGGCTTTCGGTTTGTATTGTAGTTTGGTCGAACTATAAATATTAAAATTGTTATAATGTACACTGTCTAATACATACTCTTTGTTTTTAGAGCTATTGTCAGTGTAAATATTGACATCACTTATTTTGTAAATATTAAAAGGTACTTGAATAAGCGTATCTCCCGATTTTACTGTTCTCGGGTCAATGATCATTTCAATATTAGCTTTGTTTTTTTTCTGTAAAACGGTGTCTACTTCATAGCGAATATTTAATTCTTGAAAATGATAAGCACCATTGTCTCTAAATTCAGCAGTTATCCTTTTACGTTCATCTTCAAAATTTTGAACATCAAAAACGGTATTAGTTTTTATCTTGCTCTTTGATTTCGATCTTTCGTATATTTCTTCTAAAGGTTTTGTTGTAATATCAGTACTAATACTATCTATATAGTAAGGAAGTCCAGTATTAATAGTATATGTGTTTTTTACTTTCTTTACGCCAACGCTATCAACCTTATTAACTACTGTACGGTCAAAGTATCCTTTGTTAAAGTAGTAATTTGATAAGCGAGCGATTGATTTAGTTGTTCTTAAAGAATCAAGTAAGACAGGTGCTTCTCCTGTTTTAATAAGAAAGTTGTTAATACCTGAAATTACAAATGATTCACCCAATCTATTCACTTGTTTTTTTGACAAGATAGCTTCTAATGTTTTATTTGTCCCTGGATGTTCTTTTAGCCATTGATGGTACAATGAGTCAGCATTTGGCTTTGCAAGATTATATAAGGCTAATCTCAACCTGAAATTAGTCATTGGTAACGAACTATTCGGGTGTTGATACAATTGATTAATTATATCTTCTTTTGTCGTTTTTTTACCATTTTCAATAATGATATTATCCATTAACAAAGCTTGGTTCTCAGGAACGCGCTTCGTGATTGAGCAAGAAAAAAAACTTATGCTCATTAATAGAATTAGTAGTATTTTTGGGAAATATTTGCTCAAAGTAGTAATGTCAATTATCAGTCAAAAATACATTTTTTTATGGTTACGAAAAACCAAATCAAATTAATTAAGAGTTTACATCAGAAAAAATATAGAAAAGAACACCAACTTTTTATAACAGAAGGGGTTAAAGTGATAGGTGAATTGCTAAAATCGTCTTTAGTTCTTGAGCATATTTATTGTACAGAGGAATTAAACTTTGAAGTTTCTTCTTCAATGGTTTCTCTTGTGAGTAAAGATGATATGAAAAAGATGTCTGCTTTAACGACTAACTCTAATTGTTTGGCTGTATTTCATTGTGCTAAAGAAGAGGAAGTTAACTATGATGATATTGTAGTAGCTCTTGATAATATACGAGATCCAGGTAACTTAGGTACTATTATTCGCCTATGTGATTGGTTTGGTATTCGTCATATTATTTGTACAAGTGAAACAGTTGATGTTTATAATCCAAAGGTGGTACAAGCAACAATGGGGTCTATGGTCAGAGTAAATTTAGTTTACGGCGATTTAGAGCAGATGATTAAAGATGTGCCGGATGTTCCTGTTTACGGAACGTTTATGGACGGAGAAAGTATTTATAAACAGGAGTTTGTAAATAAAGGAATAATCGTAATGGGAAATGAAGCTAATGGAATTTCTGAAACAATAGAATCATTAGTAACACAAAAAATAGCAATTCCTCGCTTTGGATCATTGCAACAAACCGAAAGTTTAAATGTTGCAATGGCAGCGTCTATAGTTATAAATGAGTTTCGTAGAATTAACTTCTAATGGAAGGTAAAGTTTACGAATAATCCTCTTGTTTTCATAGAGGTAATATCTCCAGTCCAAGGACTGTTTTTATTATCTCTTTTTAATTCATCACCAATTCCAAATACTCCACGAACAGAAGGTGAAAACTTAAAGTATTCAAAGTAAATATCGATACCAACTCCTAATTCATAATTAGCAGTCCAGTTTTTCATTCTCCACATACCTTCAAAGTTATCAGAGTCAGATTTGTGATTGCTACTTAGGTTTAAATCTAAAGAAGCACCACCCAGTACATAAGGTTTAATATTTCCAATTCGCTTAGAAGAGAACTTCAAAAGTAATGGAAAGTGAATATAAGTTGAACTAACACTTTTAACTGAAGTATTGTTCAATTCATTAGTTGAAGGGTTTGCAATACCTTGTGAATGGAAATATTCATTGATAATGGCAGAAGGGTATCTTAATTCTCGTTTGGTATAATATAGACCTGGTTCAAAACGCAAGTCTATATATTCCATAATTCTTAAGTTACCAACCAATCCTACATTAAATCCAATGTTAGATGTAACTTGAATTTCTGTATAATCACTTGGTGTACCTTGTTTTTCTTCATATTCTTGAAGCTTGTCATAAAAGTTCTTGTCGTAATTAAACTTAAAGTCATAAGAGTTGAATCCTAAGTAATATCCCCAATGAACACGTTGTTTGTCCCAGTCAGGTTTATTGATAATAGGATTTCTTCCAAAGACCCATTGCCCAAAAGAATTTGAGCTTGTAAGTAAGACAATGATTATGACAAGTAGTTTTTTCATATTATTTCGAAGATGAATAAATAGTAGCAATACCCATAGTTTGTGGACGATGCTTTACATCTTTAAACCCAACTTTTCTTAAAATATTGTTTAATTCTTCTCCAAAAGGGAAGTTTTTAGCAGAGTCAGATAAATATTTATATGCTTTTTGATCTTTAGAAAATAATTTACCCATAAAAGGCATAATATTTTGAGTGTAAAAGAAGTACCCTTGTCTAAATGGAAATTTAGTAGGCACCGATGTTTCAAGAATTACAAAAATTCCTCCTGGTTTTAATACTCTTAATATTTCAGAAAGTCCTTTTTCAAGGTCTTCAAAGTTTCTAATTCCAAAACCTACAGTAATTGCGTCAAAAGAATTGTCAGCAAAAGGTAAATTTTCTGAATCACCTTGAATCATTTCAATTCTATTTTGAAGATTTAAAGCTTTGATTTTTTGTTTACCAACTTCAAGCATTCCTGCAGATAAGTCAAGACCTGTAATTTTAGTTGCGTTCGATTTTGATAACAAAATAGCTAAATCACCTGTTCCTGTAGCAATATCTAAGATTGATTCTGGATTTGTATCAGAAACCAATTTTAATACTTTTTTTCTCCATCCTTGATCAGTTCCTAATGAAATCATACGATTTAAATTATCGTAATTCCCAGAAATTGTATCAAACATTTGTTCTACTTGCTGTTTTTTACCAAGTTCAGATTCTTCGTATGGAGTAATATTCTTTGACATTGTAAATAAATTTTGAGCAAATATAATTATTTAAAGCCAAATTGTAAGTTTCATCACTCGTATAATTGCCCCTTAGATTGTTTTCTTAATAGAAATAAAAAAACCTAAGCACAGAATGCTTAGGTTTAGTGTATAAAATATTTTCTTAGATATACATATGGTAATAATCTCCTCCTACAAATTCAAGTTCTTTTCCTTGTTTAAAACCTAAACGAGAGTAAAGTTTCATTGCATTTGGATTTTCTAAATCAACGATTAAACCTACTTGTTTAAACCCTTTCTCTTTTGCAAAAGTAACAGCGTGATTTAATAAATGACTTCCTACACCTTTTCCTTGTACGATTGGAGAAACAGCTACAGTATCTAAATAAAATTCATTTCCTTCTGTTTCTGCTTCTGGAATTAAGTCATTTTGATATTGTGCTTTCATTAATTCTAAGACCGGCTCTCTAAGTTTTTCAAAGTCATCTCCATTGTATCCTGTTACAGACCCTACAACATTGTCTTCTTCATCTACAGCTACAAAAGTATTTTCATAACTATACAGATTGTTTGGCTTTCTAAAAAGAATAGTCAAGAAGTTGATTGCTTCTTCAACGTCTTGTTTTTGAATAAAACTAAAAACAATATCTTCCATTGCTTGTAGCATTAACTCTGGAACAACGTCGTAATCTTCTTTTTTCGCTGGTCTAATAGTAAACTGCATTTTTTTATACTTTAAAATTGAAATGCAAAGGTACTAAAGTGTTTTTTCACTTGCGAGTCTATCCTTATCTTTCTCTTCTCTTTCTTTTTCTTTTACAACTCTATACCAAATCTCACTTACATTTTTGATATTGACATTAGCAGGGTTAAAAACAGGATCCTTTCCTGCTTTGCGTTGTTTGATGTAATCATCTAAAGCAATCATTGCAGGTTTGTATAATAATAGAATTGCAATAATGTTAATCCAAGCCATTGCACCTACACCAATATCTCCAATTGCCCAAGCTGTACTTGGTTCATTGATAGAAGCGAAAAATACGGATACTAAAATGATAGTACGCATAATCCATCTCAAGATGATATTTCTCTTTTTACTTAGATATTCAAAGTTTGATTCTGCAATAAATAAGTATGACATTGTGGTTGTAAACGCGAAAAACGTTAGGGCAATTGCGATAAATTGACTTGCAAATGCTGGAAATTGTGTTGCTACAGCTTTTACGGTGTATGCTGCTCCTGGTTCAATACCAGGAATGTTTTCTACAATATAGTTTCCAACACCATCAACAACATTGTATTGATTAGTAAATAGAATCATTAAGGCAGTAGCAGTACAAACAAATAAAGTGTCTATATACACAGAAAAGGCTTGTACTAATCCTTGTTTTACTGGATGTGATGTTTCTGATGCAGCAGCAGCGTGTGGTGCAGTTCCTTGTCCTGCTTCATTGGAATAGATTCCTCTTTTAACTCCCCAAGCGATTGCTGCTCCGAATACGCCACTAAACGCCGCTTCCATATTGAAAGCTGATCTAAATATTAGTCCAAAAACTGAAGGTATTTCTTGGTAGTTTAAGGTTATAATTATAAGTGCCATTATGATATAAGCTGCCGCCATAAAAGGAACTACAACTTGTGAGATACGCCCAATGTTTTTTGCACCTCCAAATACTGCAAGACCAAGAAATAAACATATAAATAGTCCTGTTATCCATTGAGGTACTCCAAAGGCACTGTTGATACTAATTGAAATACTATTACTTTGAATACTTGGTAAGAATAAAGAACAGCTTATGATTGTTATAATCGAAAATACTAAAGCAAATGTTTTATTGTTCATTCCGCTTTGAATATAAAAAGCAGGTCCCCCACAATATTGTCCGTTTTTTTCTACTTTGTAAATCTGAGCTAATGTTGATTCTACAAATGCAGACGCACTTCCTAAGAAAGCAATCATCCACATCCAAAATATTGCACCCGGACCTCCTGCTGCAATTGCAGTAGCTACTCCTACAATATTACCAACTCCAACGCGACCCGCTATTGCGATACTAAAAGCTTGAAATGGACTGATCCCTTTTTCAGAGGATCCTTCTGTAAATAGTAGCTTAATCATATGTCTGAAAAAGCGTACTTGTACAAACTTTGTTCGTATTGAAAAAAATAGCCCTGCACAGAGGCAAAGGGCAATAAAGACGTCTGACCAAATGATATCATTGGCGACTTGAATTGCGTGTTCCATAGTAGTTGTTTGTTGTTGGTTAAAAAGTAAGAATATTTTAACTAATGACAAAGTTTATTTTTTGTTTTTATAGATTTGAAAGGATTATAAATAAAGAAAATATAATCTAATAGCTGAAGTATTGCACTTATTGTAAAGGTTTTTTTACTTGTTCTAAAAAAAGAATTGTGGAATAAAATAAATTTAAGAAATAAACTTCTTTTTCTATATTCAGATGAAAGTGTTTGATTGAAATTATTGATTAACAGTGTGTTTGGCTAAAAGTAGTCTGTTGTTTACAATAGTAGTTAGTAGGGGTATTTTAAGTTGTTTTGAGAATAACTTCTAAGCTTATAGAATATGGGTAAGCTATGGTGTAGAGTAGTACAATAATTATCTGTGAAACAGTGAGTAAATTTGACTTATGCTTTAAATTAAAGCATAATATTGGTGGAATATTGATAAGATAAAGACTGTTTTAAAATTGGTATAAGACAAAAAACGTCAGATGTGATAGGAGTATTGCTAAAAAAGGATACTAATCTCATTTGTATTTGCTTGAGAAAATGGTAAAAACGGCGGGAGAATAAAATTGCTTTTGAGACAGATTGGAAAAGCATAAAAAAAGGCATCTAAATTAATAGATGCCTTTGTGTTTATTAGAAACGGATACTGAATAATCCTTCTTCTTTATTTTCGATGTTATCAAAACGCTCTTTACATTCTTGGATCATTTTGATAGCAGCAGCTTTGTCTCCAAAACCATTAGTTGTAACTTTTTTGTTTTCTAAGTCTTTGTAAACTTGGAAAAAGTGTTCAACCTCTTTTTTGAAATGTTCGTTAACGTCGTTGATGTCGTTTAACTTATTCATAATTGGGTCAGATACTGGAACACAGATAATTTTTTCATCATCTCCTTTATCATCAGCCATGTAGAAAATACCTACAGGTTTAACCTCTACTACCAATCCTGGAACTGAAGGCTCAGTAAACATTACTAATACGTCTAATGGATCTCCGTCTAAAGCTAAAGTTTCTGGAATAAATCCGTAATCAGCTGGATATCTCATGTTTGAATATAAAAGACGGTCAAAACGTAATCTTTTTAAGTCAAAATCATACTCGTATTTGTTTCTGCTTCCTGCTGGAATTTCAACAAAAGCGTCGAAAGTTTCAAATGTATTCATATCTATTTATTTTAAATCTTAATTCTAAATAATCGGGTGCAAAAATACTGTAATTACTTGTTTATAACAAGCTTTCCCCAAATAATTAGAAATAAATTCCAAAAGAACCTCGTATTGCAAATCTTCTTGCATCTGGCATATCAAGGTAGTTACCTCTCCAGCTTAGGTCTAATCTGAAAATCTTAAAGATATTTCCAACTCCTACATAGTATTCGTAGTAAATATCTTGTGGTGCTTTATACACTAAATCAGAAGCGTTCAAGTCTATGTTAGCTTGAGAGACTTTTCCATAAGCTCCACGAATACCAACAATTTCTCTCAAATTAAAGTCGCGCAACCAAGGTATTCTTGAAAATAAGCGACCTCCAAAGTTGTGTTCTAAATGAAGAGAAGCATATTGATCTGTTACAAATTCATAGTAGTTTAAGTTAGCAAATGTATTCGTAATATTAAACCACGCTTGGTTACCCGGTATTACACTAAGTAAACCAAGAGGAACATCTCCAAATGTTTTACCTGTTTCAAAAGTAGTTGTAAGCGTTCCAAAACCACCTAATAAAATTGGTTTTCGCGCATAGAACTGTAATTTTTGGTATTCAAAATCACTTTCTAAAGCACCTTTAAAACCTTGACTAAATCTCAAGTATAGTTTTAAATATTTGCTATCTATATCTTTTCTATCAACTCCATAACCAATTGTTCTACGGCCAGGCGTATAATCAATTGCTAATTCAACTTCAGATTGTTTGGTTTCATTTTTAATTTCCCCAGTTTCTTTATTTGCATAATAATTCAAATTAAAGGCATCGGAAGCGGGTTTTAGCGTTCTATAACTGAAAGTAGTAATGAATCTAAGGTTTTTGACAGGTTCAATTTCTAAACCAACAGTAGATAGATTAATATCAGTAAGTTTAGAGTTGTCTCCACTTGCAAATAGCGAACTCGAAGCAAAACTTCTACCTAATACATCATTAGTTTCAGTTAAGCTCACCCCAATTTGTTCTATATCTCTTCTATTACCTCCAAATAAAATTAAGCGACTGTCATTGTGTAACAATACTTTTCCGCTAATACCATATTTAAATTTATTGTCTTTAAACCCATAAGCACCATAGCCTTCTAATCTCCATTTGTCGTTTGGACCAAAGTATGTTCTACCTCCAGCTCTAAGTCTTAAACCTTCTATGTCGTTATAACCAAAAGTTGAGAAAATAGGACCGTAGTCAAAATTATATTTATTGATATTGTAATAGTTACTCGCAATAGTTGATGATAAGTCAAATAGGAAACGGAATTTAGGCACCGTTTTTAGTGTATCTAACATTTTATAAATACCTAATTCGTCTTTGCTTAACGGTTCAAAACGATAACTTTTCCAGAAATCATCAGAGCGTTTGTATACAGTCTCGTCGTAAACATTCACATTCTTTTGATAAAATTCTGCAGGATGTTCTATGTCGAATTTATGGTGTTTGTAAATAGAAGTTCTCTTACCATAAATACCTTTAGATGTTTCTTTTTTAGACAATGCAAAGTCAGACATAAAGTAGTCTTTTGTCAATAAGAAAACCGAGTCGTTTAGCACATCAAACTCTTGCTCAATATAGATATCCTTAACCCAGTTAATATTTGCATCTTTACTGGCGTCCATATTGATTTTCTTGATAGCAAACGTAGAATCGTTCACCCAGAAATCACCTTTAAATGTAAGCTCTCCTTTTCTTCTTGGATAATAAACGATATTGTAACACCATTTGTCTTCGATAAAAGCACTATCAGCCAAAACGTAGTTATATACGTTAATACCTGTTCTTGAAAGTGGGCTTACGAAGTCTTTATCAAAAATTTTAATGTAGTTATTATAGATGTTATAATCAGCATATAGGTCTTTTACAAACTCAATAATATGTTGATTTGTGTCAAACCCCGAGTTTTTATTACCTAATGTTTTTTCAATCTTCTTGTTGTTTTGGTTATCACCATAAACCTGTCCGAAATTTTCATTGATAAAAATAGGTAAGTATGTTTTTCCAGTGATCTTACTTGTATCTACGTGTTCAAAGATAAAGTCCATTCCTCTAAACAGCTTTTTTTGTCTGTAAGCACTGTCAATTGTATTTAAGTCAAATTCAATTTTTTCATATTTGTCATATTCATAATGAGCAAACATATTCAAACCATTCTTTCTTTTTCTCTCCCAAATTTTGCGAAGAATATCTAAAGCAGGATTATTTTTTTTCGATGTTTTACCAGCGTAAATAGTAACTTCAGAAAGAAGGTTATCTTCCTCTAAAACGATGGTCATATCGAGGTTTGTTTTTCCTGCAAGTTGAATTTCTTTTGTTTCATAGCCCACAAAAGAAACGATAAGGATATCGTAAGTTTTGGCAGATTCTAAATAGAATTTACCATATTCATTGGCAATAACTCCGTCAGTAGAGTTTTTGTAATAAACACTTGCAAAAGGGACTTCTTGGTTGTTTTTATCTATGATTTTACCACTTACTTTGGTTTGAGCCCAACTAAACATGGAAATAAATAAAAATAACAGTAGGAACTTAAATTTGTTTTTCATAGCAATATAAGGACATAAAAAAAGACTCCATTTAATTAAAAATGGAGTCTTTCAAATATACGTTATTTTTTTATTTATAAAGTACTTTTTTAACCGCTTTTACAACGTCATTCGAATTCGGTAACCATTCTTCTAAAAGAACAGGAGAATAAGGAGCTGGCGTATCAGCAGTAGTAATTCTTTGGATAGGAGCATCTAAGTGATCAAATGCTTGCTCTTGTACAATGTAAGTGATTTCTGAAGAAATACTTCCAAATGGCCAAGCCTCTTCTAAGATTACTAAACGGTTAGTTTTCTTAACAGAGTTTAAAATTGCTTCTTTATCTAAAGGACGTACAGTACGTAAGTCGATAATTTCACAAGAGATTCCTTCTTTAGCTAATTCATCAGCAGCTTTGTAAGCTTCTTTGATAATTTTACCGAAAGAAACGATAGTTACATCAGTACCTTCTCTTTTGATGTCAGCAACTCCTAATGGGATAGAGTATTCACCTTCTGGCACTTCTCCTTTATCACCATACATTTGCTCTGATTCCATAAAGATAACTGGGTCGTTATCACGGATAGCAGCTTTCAATAATCCTTTTGCATCATAAGGGTTAGAAGGCACTACAACTTTTAATCCAGGTACGTTAGCATACCAGTTTTCAAAAGCTTGAGAGTGTGTCGCTCCTAATTGTCCAGCAGAAGCTGTAGGACCACGGAATACGATCGGCATATTAAATTGTCCACCAGACATTTGGCGTAATTTAGCAGCATTATTTATAATTTGGTCGATTCCTACTAAAGAGAAGTTGAATGTCATAAACTCAACAATTGGACGGTTACCGTTCATTGCTGATCCTACTGCAATACCTGAAAAACCAAGCTCAGCGATAGGCGCGTCAATTACGCGTTTAGGACCGAATTCGTCCAACATACCTTTAGAAGCTTTATAAGCACCATTATATTCTGCTACTTCTTCACCTATTAAATATATTGATTCGTCGCGACGCATTTCTTCGCTCATGGCTTCACATATGGCCTCTCTAAATTGAATCGTTTTCATAATTTTACTATTTTCTGTAATTAATTTACAAAAGCAAAAGTATAAAAAAATATCTTTATCTACCTTATGTTATGGTATGTTTTGCATTTTTTAACGGAGGGTATTGTTATTTTATAAGCATTGATAATAATAGGGGATTGAATACTTATATATTGCTATTATATTTAAAGGATTATTTCTCTATCAGCAAGTTTTTGCTCTTTTCTCCTTTTATTTTTTTGTTCTCCTTTTTTGTAAACCTATATCAGTTATAAGTTTTAGAAATTCTACTACTACTTTTTTAGAACAGAAGCTGTCACGAAGATCATTTTTTTGAATAGCTGTTTTTATTTTTTATCTAAAGGTATCTAAGTCCAAGTCAAATCTTATTGTGTGTCTATATATATTGTATGTACATTATATGTGTACTGTTTGTATTGTTTTACATAAAAAGTATACATACACTATACAAGCACTATACATACACTATACAAACACCCATCTTAAAACTAACATTCTATTTGTTTTGTTCCTTGTCTCGTCCTACTATAGCTGTACAGCTATAGTTGATAATCCTGTTTTGTACTGTACAGTTATTTCAGGACAGTGTAACTATTCTTTTTATTTATAAAGTATAAGTGTACAAGTCGAGTATTCCATAAAAAAAATGAAGTATTGTTTGTTACATCAGCAGTAATTGCAGTCGTATTATTTATGCATTATTAGCAGAAAGTTGCCCTATTTATATAATGTGAATAAGATAAGTTTTCCCTATTCTTTAGAATTACTCTAAAGAAAGTAATGTTTAAACAGAAATCTTTTGATAGCTTAGTTTAAAATTGTATGCGTGCATAGTAAAATATCGAAATTAATTCTTATTTTCGTTCAGTAAGTAAAATTGTAAAACACAAAAACTATATAAAAAATGAAAATATTAGTTTGCATCAGCCACGTGCCTGATACTACTTCAAAGATCAACTTCACTAATGGAGATACAGAGTTTGATACAAACGGAGTTCAGTTTGTAATCAACCCAAATGACGAGTATTCTTTAACAAGAGCAATTTGGTTTAAAGAAAAACAAGGAGCTACAGTTACTGTAGTAAATGTAGGTGGAGCAGATACAGAAGCTACATTGAGAAAAGCATTAGCAATTGGAGCTGACGAGGCTATCCGTGTGAATGCTAATCCTACAGACGGAATGTTTGTAGCAAAACAATTAGCTGAGGTAGTGAAAAACGGAGGTTATGATTTAGTATTAGCAGGTAAAGAATCATTAGACTATAATGGTGGAATGGTTCCAGGTATGTTAGCTGCTTATTTAGGATTTGATTTCATCAACTCTTGTGAAGGACTTGAAGTAGATGGTACTTCTATAAAAGCAATCCGTCAAATTGATGGAGGTAAAGAAACAATTTCAGGTAATTTACCTTTAGTTGTAGGTGGACAAAAAGGAATTGTTGACGAAAAAGATTTACGTATTCCAAATATGCGTGGAATTATGTCAGCAAGATCTAAAGCTTTAACAGTGTTAGAACCAGTAGCTACTGATGTTGCTACTAAAGTGGTTAAATTTGAAAAACCAGCTGCTAAATCAGCTTGTAAAATGATTTCTCCAGACAACATTGATGAGCTAATTAACTTATTACATAACGAAGCAAAAGTTATCTAATTCTATTAATTTATTTGTAAACCTTTAAAAAAGAAAGTATTATGTCAGTTTTAATATATGCTGAATCAGCAGAAGGAAAATTTAAAAAAGTAGCATTAGAGTTAGCTTCTTATGCGAAAAAAGTAGCAGAATCTTTAGGAACAACTGTAACAGCTGTAACAGTTAATGCTAATGATGTTAGCGAATTAGGAAAATACGGTGTAGATAAAGTATTAAAAGTTTCTGATGACAAATTGAAAACTTTTAACGCTAAAGCATACGCAGATGTTATTAAACAAGCTGCTCAAAAAGAAGGATCGAAAGTAGTTGTATTATCTTCTTCTACAGATAGTTTATATGCTGCTCCGATTGTAGCAGTAGGTTTAGACGCAGGATATGCTTCTAACGTGGTTGCTTTACCTGTTAGTACTTCTCCATTTGTAGTAAAGAGAAACTCTTTCTCTAACAAAGCGTTTAACGAAACAGAACTTACAACTGATGTAAAAGTTATTGCATTGGCTAAAAACTCATTCGGATTAGTAGAGGCTTCTGGAGCTGCTGCTGCTGAAGATTTTTCTGCTTCTTTAAATGATGCAGACTTTTCATTGAAAGTTGAAAGCGTAGAGAAAGTTTCTGGAAAAGTTACTATCGCTGATGCAGATGTTGTTGTATCAGGAGGACGTGGATTAAAAGGACCAGAAAACTGGAAAATGTTAGAAGATCTTGCTGATGTTTTAGGAGCTGCTTTAGCTTGTTCAAAACCAGTTTCTGACTTAGGATGGAGAACACACGAAGAGCACGTTGGACAAACAGGAAAACCTGTTTCTTCTAACTTGTATATCGCTGTTGGTATTTCTGGAGCTATTCAACATATTGCAGGGGTTAACTCTTCTAAAGTGAAAGTTGCTATTAATACAGATGCAGAAGCTCCTTTCTTTAAAGTTGCTGACTACGGAATTGTAGGAGATGCATTCCAAGTAGTACCTCAATTAGTTGAAAAATTAAAAGAGTTCAAAGAGAAAAACGCATAAGCATTTCTAAATGCAATAGATAAAAAAAAGCAATTAAGGCAAAGAATTTATATCTTTGTTTTAGTTGCTTTTTTGTTTAAGTAAAAATTATGAGTTTGATAAAATTAACAGTAAGTGGAATATCTTACAGTCATACACAAAATGGTGCTTATGCACTTATTTTGAATGAAGAAAACGGAAATAGAAAGTTACCTATTGTAATAGGAGCGTTTGAAGCACAATCAATCGCAATCGCAATTGAGGATGATATAAGACCGCCAAGACCTTTGACACACGATTTGTTTAAAACATTGTCAGATAAGTATGGTATTGTTGTTAAACAGGTAATTATTAATAAATTAGTAGATGGAATCTTTCATTCAAGTTTAATTTGTGAGCGAGAAGGAGTGGAAGAAATAATTGATGCAAGAACGTCAGATGCAATCGCTATTGCTATTCGTTTCTTTGCACCAATTTTTACATTTAAAGATATTATGGAAAAGGCTGGTATTATCTTAAATGGAGATCAGGACGATGTTTTAGAGGATGAAGATGACAATGAAGATAGTGATGATCTAAATGATATTGCAACACAGGTAGAACAGTTTTTAGAAAGTGAAGCGAAGGCTAATGACTTTTCTAAGTTGTCAGTTGAGGTAATAAATGACTTATTAAATAAGGCAATTGCTAACGAAGATTATGAAAAGGCAGCCAAATTGCGTGATGAACTAACGAAGAGAAAATAATAAACTACTATACAACACACTATGAAACAATATTTAAATTTAGTACAAGAAGTATTAGATAAAGGAGTTCAAAAAGGAGATAGGACAGGAACAGGGACTAAAAGTATTTTTGGTCATCAAATGCGTTTTGATTTAGCAGAGGGGTTCCCTTTGGTAACAACTAAAAAAGTGCATTTAAAGTCTATAATTTATGAACTTTTATGGTTCTTAAACGGAGATACTAATATTAAATATTTAAAAGATAATGGTGTTCGTATTTGGGATGAATGGGCAAATGATAATGGTGATTTAGGACCTGTTTATGGGTACCAATGGAGAAATTGGAATGGAGAGGGAATAGACCAAATTAAAGAGGTTATTGACACGTTGAAAACGAATCCGAATAGTAGAAGGATTATGGTTTCTGCTTGGAATCCAAGTGTTTTACCAGATACATCTGTTTCTTTTGAAGAGAATGTAGCAAATGGAAAAGCGGCGTTGCCTCCTTGTCACTCGTTTTTTCAGTTTTATGTAGCTGAAGGAAAACTTTCTTGTCAATTGTACCAACGTAGTGCTGATGTGTTTTTAGGAGTACCTTTTAATATTGCTTCTTATGCCTTATTAACTATGATGGTTGCACAAGTTTGTGATTTAGAAGTGGGAGATTTTGTTCACACTTTTGGAGATGTACATATCTACAATAATCATATTGAACAAGTCAATCTTCAGTTGTCAAGAGAGCCAATGGCATTGCCAAAAATGGTATTGAATAAAGATGTTAAAGATATCTTTAGTTTTACATACGAAGATTTCACATTAGAAGATTACAACCCTCATCCTGCAATAAAAGGTAAGGTGTCGGTTTAAAACAGAATAACCTTTATAAACGATATAGCTATGGACAATAAGAATCCTTATGAAGCGTATGATTACGCCCGTAGAAGAGTTAAACAAAAAAAGTTATTGTTTTTTCACTTCGCTGTTTTTTTCTTGGGAAGTGTTTTGATGTTTTGCTTTAACGCTTTTATTCAAGATCCTGCTAATACAGTTGTTTGGTGGCCTTATGCTATTGGAGCGTGGTCTATTCTTGTTTTTTTACACGCTGTGAACGTATTGATTGTTGACAGTTTTATGGGGAAAAAATGGGAAGATAAACAAGTGAAGCGATTGATCGAGAAACAGGAAGAGCGAATTAAAGAGCTAAGAGCAAGAGTTGAAAAAGATTTTCCTTTAGTAGATGTAAAAAGAGATTTAGATCAGAAAAATACTGATGTAACAAAAACGAATTCTGATTTCTAATAAAAGAATACAATGAAGCTTATTTTAATAGCTGCAGCAGCAGAAAATAATGCTTTGGGAAAGAACAATGAAATGTTATGGCATTTGCCAGATGATTTTAAGCATTTCAAAAACTTAACATCAAACCATTTTATTATAATGGGGAGAAAAACGTTTGAGTCTTTTCCTAAGCCATTGCCCAATAGAACACATATTATCATCACAAGACAAGCAGACTATACAGCACCAGAGGGATGTATTGTTGTAGCGAGTTTAGAAGACGCTTTAGCAATTGTAAAAGAACAAGCTGAGGTGTTTGTAATAGGAGGTGGTGAAATATATAAATTAGCTCTACCATTTGCAGATAGAATTGAGTTGACAAGAGTTCATACAAGTTTAGATGCAGATGCCTTTTTTCCTGAATTTTCACTGGGGGAGTGGAAGTTGAAAAAAGAAGAGTTTCACGGTATAGATGAGAAACATCAATACTCATTTACTTTTCAAACTTTTGAGAAGTAAGTAACTGTTAAAAAATACGTTTATGAAAAAGATATTTTCTCTTCTTGTTTTGTTTGTTTGTTCTTTGAATCTACAAGCACAAGATAGTATTAAAGTAAAATTGCTCAACAGTGAGAACTTGACAAAAGGGCAATTGTTTGTTGGGAAAGATATTTATGATAGTACTTATCTAACGGAGGAAGAAAATGTCTTTAAAAAAGTAACAAGATATACTTCTGTAAATTATTCAAATAAAAATAAAGGTTCGTTAACGCAAGTAGATTTCAGTAATCCGTTGCAGATACTTCTATTTTTTAAAGAAGACAAATCAGTTGTTATACTTAATAAAGACTTAGCTCCAGTAGGCACTGTAGAATTTGGGGAAAAGTTTCCGAGTATGGAAATGGAATATCTTTCTAATAGTACGAAGCGCAATTATTGGATAGTGAATAGTGCAAATAGAAGTGTTAGTTTATATAGTAGTACAACGTATGAATTACACCGTGTATTTACGTTGCCAGAGGGTGGAATAAAGAATTATTATTCGTTGCCCCAAGCTTTCTTTTATGTAGATAATAAAAATATTGTGCACGCAGTAGGCTTGACAGGAAAAACAATATTTGATTATGCGTTGCCTACTAACTATGATCAGATTCAGATTATAGACTTACAGAAATTAATTTATAGCTACCAAAATAAAGTATATTACGTTGATTTGGTGCAGAATAAAGTATATCCGATTGCCGTTCCGGAAAAAAGCATTTCAAGCTTCTTTTATAACACTCAAAAATTGAGTATTTTTGCGGAACAGAAAATAAATAATTACCTTATAAAATTACCGTAATGCATATAGCTATTGCAGGAAATATTGGCGCAGGAAAAACTACGCTTACAAATTTATTGGCAAAACATTATAATTGGGAGCCTCATTATGAAGATGTAGTTGACAATCCGTACTTAGATGATTTCTATCATCAGATGGATAGATGGTCTTTTAATTTGCAGGTTTACTTTTTAAATAGTCGTTTTCGCCAAGTTTTACAGATAAGACAAAGTGGTAAGTCGATTATTCAAGATCGTACTATTTATGAAGATGCCCATATTTTTGCACCTAACTTACACGCAATGGGGTTAATGTCTAACCGTGATTTCCAGAACTATTCTTCTTTGTTTGAATTAATGCAAGAGTTAGTAGGAGCACCTGATCTATTAATCTATTTAAGAAGCTCAGTTCCTAATTTAGTGGGACAAATTCACAAAAGAGGTAGAGAGTATGAAAACTCTATTTCAATTGAGTATTTGAATCGTTTGAACGATAGATATGAAGAATGGATTAAAGGGTATGATAAAGGTAAATTATTAATCATTGATGTTGATAATTTAGACTTCGTTGATAATCCAGAAGACTTAGGAGATGTTATCAATAAGATTGATGCAGAAATCAATGGGTTATTTAAAAAGCAATAACATTATTTTGTAAAGAAATAAGTTGACGATAAATAAAAAGAGCTGTCTTTAGACAGCTCTTTTTTTATGCATTAGTAATTTCTCTAAATAGTTTTTCGAGGTTCTTACTTTTTACTTGTAGTGATAATGTTTTTAAACCATTTTCTTGTGCAAAGTCGTAAACAGTACCACGGTAATCTCCTTCGATAGGGAAAAACAACTCCCATTGTGTATCGTGTATATGATTAGCTTTAACAAGGTTTGGAATTTGATTGATAAACTGAATTTCAATTTTGTAATCAAATTCAACAGCAATGATTTGTTCGTTTTGATGTTCTAACATATCCGTTAACATCTGGTCAGCTACTATCTGTCCTTTTTTGATAATGATCACACGTTCACAAATAGCTTCAACCTCCTGCATAATGTGAGTAGAAAGGAAAACAGTTTTATCTTTTCCTATATTTTTAATAAGCTCTCTGATTTCTACTAATTGGTTAGGGTCTAATCCAGTGGTAGGTTCGTCTAAAATTAGAACATCAGGATTGTGAAGAAGAGCAGTTGCAAGACCTACTCTTTGTCGGTATCCTTTAGAAAGCTGTTCAATTTTCTTATGTGCTTCTGGTGTAAGTCCAGTAAGCTCAATCACTTCTTCTATGCGTTGTTTGTTAACTTTGTATATATCTGCATTAAATTGCAGGTATTCTCTAACATACATATCTAAATAAAGCGGATTATGTTCTGGTAGATATCCGATTGATTGCTGTACTTTTTTTCTTTCAGTTTCAACGTTAAACTCGTTTACATAAGCTTTTCCTTCATCACTGTGAATGTAGGTTGTAAGTATTTTCATCAATGTTGATTTACCAGCTCCATTAGGACCTAAAAAGCCAACTATTTGTCCTTTTGGGATAGAAAAGCTAATGTTGTCTAAGGCCTTTTGATCGTCGTATATTTTACTGATGTTTTTAACGAGTAGTGACATTGTTTATAAGTATTAGAGTAACAAATGTAGTTATTTTAATGAGAAAAACCGAAAGATACGCTTAGGCCAATTATCCCAATAACAATCAATGTAATAACAATATATAACCAATCTTTTTCCAAGAAAAAAGAGAGTAGTGATAGCACTAAACGCAGGGCAGGTGTAAGGAATAATAACAATACTCCTAAAAATATAATTGCCTCACCATCTCCTTGGGCTACACCGCTGATGATATTATTAAACACAATGTATATATTATCGTGTTTTTCTGTAAATGTTGCAAAGTTTACTGTTTCTCCCGATTGGGTAAACAATAAGATGATACCACCTATTAGAGCAACTGATAGAGCTAATAATACGCCATATCGCAAGACATTTCCAATGATTGCTTGTAAATCTGTATCGTTAAATTTCTTTGTAGTCATAAGGTTAAATATTTCCAAGTACTCCGTTATAAATCATATTTGCAGCTAAAACTAAAATTAGGAATGCAAAGAACACTTTTAGTTTTTTAGTATTCGCTCTCATCAGCACTTTAGCGCCAACCATCGAACCAATTAGTACCCCAATAATAACAGGCATACAAATACTTGGTTCAATATATCCTTTTTGAATATAGATCACTGAACTGGCAATTGCTGTAACACCCATCATAAAGTTACTTGTTGTAGTAGAAACTTTAAAAGGAACTTTCATAATGCTATCCATTGCAATCACTTTAAAAGCACCAGAGCCAATTCCCAATAAACCAGACATCATACCAGCAACCCCCATCATACTAAAACCACCGATGATGTTTGTCATCCCATACTTAACTTTTTCTCCTGAGGGAGTAGGGTATGTACTCGTTAATTTTAATTTGTGTGTAAGCGTGCTTGATTGTTCCGGAGTAACCAAATGGTCTTCTTTTTTGCGAAGAGAATTTATAGAAGAGAACACTAATGTTGCACCAAATATAATTGCTAATACTGATGTTGGGGCATTGGTAGAAATTAAAGCTCCAATTACAGCACCGGCTGTTGTCGCTATTTCTAAAAACATTCCGAGTCTCATATTTGTAATTCCCTCTTTTACGTAAGCCGAAGCCGATCCAGAAGAAGTTGCTATAACAGCTACTAAAGCAGTACCAATGGCATAGTGCATATCTACTCCTAAAAATACAGAAAGTAAAGGGATTATGATGATTCCTCCTCCTAAACCAGAAAGAGAACCAATAAATCCAGCTGCAAATGCTCCTAAAAACATAATTAGCGTGAACGTAAGTAATGTCATTTCGATATAATTTTTGTAGTAATGTGGTTAAAAGTAAGTATTTATCGTATAAAAATCGATTTTAAGTGCAATTTTATAATTTAGATATGTTATCTTTAATTTCTCTTTTGTAAATAATAGGTGTTAATCTTACCTATTCTTTACGTCGTTATTAAAGTAATACTATTAAATTTGTGCCAATGGAAAAAGTAAACATTAACAAGGATTGGTTGTCTTTATTTCAAGGACAAAATCCTGCGATCATTGCAGGACCTTGTAGTGCAGAGACGCCTGAACAGGTTATGAAAATCGCTAAATCACTACCGAAAGAAGTGAAAGTATTTCGCGCTGGGATTTGGAAACCTCGTACACGTCCAGGAGGATTTGAAGGAGTAGGAGCCATTGGATTGAAGTGGTTGCAACAAGTAAAAGCAGAGACAGGAATGTTGATTGCTACAGAAGTTGCAACAGCAGAACACGTGCAGTTGTGTTTAGAACACGATGTAGATATCTTATGGATTGGTGCTCGAACAGCAGTAAATCCGTTTGCTATTCAAGAAATTGCAGATGTTTTGAAGGGAACTGATAAAGTTGTCTTGTTAAAAAATCCAGTGAATCCAGACTTATCTTTATGGATGGGGGGAATTGAGCGTCTTGCTAAAGCGGGAATTGCTAAATTAGGAGTTATTCATAGAGGATTTAGTACTTATGAAAAAACAAAGTATCGCAATAACCCAGAATGGCAAATACCATTAGATTTAAAGCTACATTTGCCTAATATTCCAATTTTCTGTGATCCATCACATATTACTGGAAATAGAAGTAAGATATTTGCAGTATCGCAGCAAGCACTTGATTTGAATTATGACGGATTAATGATTGAAACACATTGTGATCCTGATAATGCGTGGAGTGATGCACCACAACAAGTAACACCTGATCAATTACAAGATATCTTAGATAACTTGAAAGTGAGAAATGTTACAGATGAAACGGAAGAGTTTTTACAACAAATACAAGCATCTCGTATTCAGATTGACGATATGGACAGTAAACTTTTAGATCTTTTGAGAAAGCGTATGTTGATTTCAGATGCAATTGGTACGTTGAAAAAAGAGAAGAACGTTGCTGTTTTCCAACAAGGACGTTGGACTACAATTTTGGAGAAAATGCAAGAAGAAGGTAAGCACATTGGGTTTACTGAAGAATTTATTACAGCTATTTATACAGCAATTCACCAAGAGAGTATTTATAGACAAGATAAAATTATTAACAAAGAATAAAACAAGAGGGCAATACTATTTATGAAAGGTATAGTTTACAAGTCAACAGGAAGTTGGTACTCGGTAAAAAATGAAGAAGGACATTTCTATGATTGTCGTATCAAAGGAAAGTTCAGATTAAAAGGTATTAAAAGTACCAATCCAATAGCTGTTGGTGATCACGTTCAGTTTGAACTTGAGACTACAAATGATGTTACGACTGGAGTAATTAATAAGATTGAATCAAGAAAGAATTACATCGTTCGTAAATCTGTAAACTTGTCTAAACAAGTACATATTATTGCTTCTAATATAGATACAGTTTTTTTAATAGTTACTATTAATAATCCTGTAACAACAACAAGTTTTATTGACCGTTTTTTAGTTACAGCTGAGGCTTACGGGATTAAAACAGTATTAGTTTTTAATAAAATTGATACGTATTCTGAAGATGCTTTAGATGAACAATTGTATTTGCAATACATCTATTCGCAAATAGGATACGAATGTTTACGTGTGTCTGCATTGACAGGAAAAGGAATTGATGCGATTAAAGAACGAATGACAGGAAAGGTTTCTATGTTTTCTGGACATTCAGGAGTTGGGAAATCAACTTTGATTAATGCAATTGAGCCTGGACTGAATTTAAAGACCGCACAGATTTCAGAGCAACATCAACAAGGACAACATACAACGACCTTTGCAGAGATGTATGATTTATCTTTTGACGCAAGTATTATAGATACTCCCGGAATTAGAGGATTTGGTATTGTTGATATGGAACCGCAAGAGGTAGGAGACTATTTTCCTGAGTTTTTTGCATTGAAAGACCAATGTAAGTTTAATAACTGTTTGCATAAAGAAGAGCCACATTGTGCTGTGAAAGATGCGCTTGATGAAGATGTTTTAGCTTGGTCAAGATATAAAAGTTATATTCAGATATTAGATGGTGAAGAAGAACATTATCGAACAGATATTTATAAAGATGGAAGAAACCAAGACGAATAGTCTTGGTTTTTTTATTTGTACAATGTCATACTTTATGTACGTTGGAATTTTTACCTTTATCGTTTAGAGATTAATAAAAGAAAGAATGAAATATTTATATCCCTTATTGGCGTTTGTTTTATTTATGAATATTCCTTCAACTTACGCACAAAGTTTTCTTGAGAAAGTAAGTGTAGAGGAGTTGAGAGAAAATACTAATCCTATTTTTCCAGAAGCGGATGCTGTAATCTTGAATGAACAGATTGATGTTGCAATGGATTATATTCAAGATTATGGTTTTCGTGTAACGGAAAAGGTTAGTCGTAAAGTCAAATTATATAAAGATGATGCAAGAGAGTCGCTTTCTTTCTATGTCTCTTATTCTCCTAAAGGTTATTTAAGCGAAGAAGTAGTTTTACATCAAGCGTCACTTTTTTCTTTGCAAGGGGTAGATGTTTCTATGGAAAAAATAGAAAAAGAGGAAGTTGTAAAGAATGACTATGGCAATTGGAAGGAAGTTGGCGTGTTATTTAAAAATGCAAAAAAAGGAGATGTCGTTACTTATTCATATAGTAGAGTAACAAGTTTTATTGATGAGTTACCTGAGTGGATTATTCAAGGTGATTTGCCTAAGCGTATCTCAAAATACACAGTAGTTTTACCTGAGTATTTTCAATATAGTATTGTTCAGAATGGTGATGTTAAGTTGAAAGAGACAACAACTGAAAAGAGAGTGTCTATGACAGGAATTGTATCACCAGGAACACGAACTAATGTCAATGCACTTGAAAAGACATTTGAAGTAGTTAATGTTCCTGCTTTTGTTAACGAGCCCTATATTGATAATCCAATAAACTATATTGCTTCCTTGCGCTTTGATTTATTAGAAGTACAATTTCCGTTTTCACCTGTACAGAAAGTTTTGTTGAACGAGAAAGAATTTTTGACAGATTTGACTAATAATCGAGGTTTTTCGCGTGAATTAAAGCAAGATAAATATTATAAAAGAGATATTTTACTGGAGGATTATCAAGGTTTGTCAACTGAAGAAAAAATAGAGAAGGTTTTAAAATTTGTGCAACAAAAAGTAAAATGGGATAGTACCTATGGCATTTTCGCGAGTAATGGTACAAAAACAGCATACAATAAAGGGATTGGGAATTCTGCTGATATAAATCTGATGCTAACAAGTATGTTGAGGTATATAGGTCTGCAAGCTAATCCTGTCTTGTTAAGTACAAGGAGTAATGGCGTGAAAACAACTTGGCAGAGAAATTACTACAATCACGTTATAACTGCTGTTGAAGTAGGAGAAGCCTATTATTTACTGGATGGCACAAGTCCTTACTCAGGAATTAATATTTTGCCATTAGAAGATTTGAATGGTAGAGGAATGTTGTTTAAAGACAATGGAAGTGTTGTGTCAATTGATTTAATGCCTCAATTTGTTTCAGGCATAACCGATAGATATCAAGTTGAATTAAACATTGATGGTTCTATGCAGGGGCAATTACTTAAAAACTACACTAATTATGATGCACTTGTTTTTAGAAGTGGTTATAATGGTAGCGAATGGCAATTGGGTAAGACATATGAATCACAACAATTTGGTGTACAAATTAGCAATGTTAGAGTGTTTAATGCCAAGGAAGATTTATCAAAAGATGTTAGAGTAAATTATTCATTGTATAAGAGAAACGCTGTATCAATGTTTAACGATAGGCTTTTTGTAAATCCATTTCAATTATACAATTTTAACGCAACAGTTTTTGAAGCAGAAAATAGAATAATGCCTATTTATTTTGGATATCCTACAATGGAAAATTATATGATTAGCATTGCAATTCCACAAGGCTATGAAGTAGAGAAAGTACCCGAAGATGTAGTGTTGAGGAATCAACAAGCAGGGATAGAAATGCAAGTTAAGTTTACTGTTGATACAAATAAAGTAGAAGGAACTTTATTGTTTTTAAAGAATAAGGGAGTGATAGGGGTAAAAGATTATCCATATGTACGTGATTTATATCAGAAAGTAGGAAAGGTATTACAACAACAAGTTGTATTTGCCCGAAAAAAATAAAAAAACAAAAGCCTCAAGATATTTTATGCTTCTTGAGGCTTTTTTGTGTTGTTATTTTGGAGCGATAACGAATACACCGTATTTATTTAAGTTAAACATTGTTTTAGCTGTGTTTAAGACGTCTTCTGTCGTGATTGATTGCAATATAGTATCATACTGATCAAACTCACTTAAATCTTCAAAGTTGAGGTATATTTCTCTTAATTTTTCTACCCATTGGTAAGTGCTACTACTTGTTAAGTGAAGTGTTTTGTTGTTTAGAATTGTTCGCTTCATTCGTTCTAACATCTCGTTGTTGATCGGAGTAGATTGTAATTTCTTAACCGCTTGTTTGGCGTATTCCTCTAAGGTAGCAAGATCTTTTTCCTCTGCAGAAAAATGTAAAGAAGTAAACGTTTTAGCTTCAGGATATAGAGTAACGTCAATATCTGAATACGGTGAATATACCAAACCTTCCTTTTCACGAGAAACATTTAAAAATGCATCATTTAAAAGTTCACGTACCATTTGAGCAATAATGCTCTGTTTTAGTGTAGCATTAATATCACCTTTGAAAACGATTGAGACATCTGGTCTTTCAGCTTCTGAAGCAATTATTTTAGCTCTTGTAATTTCTTCTTTCTCTTTTAGAGGATCAGCAATATTACTCTTTTGCTGTGTCCTTTTATGCAAGGGAATACTACCAAAATAAGTTGTTGCTTTATCTTTAATTTCATCTATTGAGAAGTTTCCACTGATAACGATTGACATATCTTTAGGCGATCTAAATGTTGCGTCAAAAAGAGTGAACATATTTTTAATGTTGATTCTTTGGATGTCTTCTTTTGTTTTTAATGGTTGTTTAGTGGCCTTTATTCCAAATTTATACGCAGCTATTTTATGAGACATAGCGATAAATGGATTTTTCAGATAATTAGGTGTAGCGGGAGTAGTAGCTAAAGACTCTATTTCTTCAGCAATAAATTCATCAAAGTCTTCTTGAGGAATTACATAGTCATACAGTTTTCTATAGCTCCATTCAAATAAATCAGTTGCATTAGCCTGTCTACTTGAAGTATTTGCAATACTGGCATTATCAATCATACTTATCAAAGTAGAAACATCTTTTTGCGCTCCAATATCACTATAGTTGTCTTTAGATAAGCCATTAATCCAAGCAGTATCTAAGAAATAAGGAGTTTCTTCAAACAAAGCGCGTTCATCTTGTTTTACCTGATTTAGGCCTTTTCGTGTAGCGATTGATAATATATAATTATTATCTTCACTCGTTGTTGGTTTAATAGCAATACGCAAGCCATTTTGAAGTGTTATTTCGGTAACCCCAATATTTTTGTACTCTTTTTCAGAGACGATATGAGCTTTTGAATTAAAAGCAATAGGAGGCATTGTATCCCAATTTAGCGATAATTCGTTTGTATCATCACTGATTATAGGTTGCTTTTTAATGAATTTAGTTACTTGTTTTGCTCCGTTTTTCCAGCTCTTTTCTAATTCTTTTTCGTTCTTGATTTCAAATAAATCAGAATTAAATTCGAATAAATATAAGTTGGCAGTACCATTTGCCCAAGTGTTTTTATGATGCGTATTGATATCATCAATTGAAATGGAAGCTATTATTTCTTGTGCTAAAAGTTCTTCTTCGCTATTATTTAAAAAGTAGCTATATGCTGCTACTTGGTCAATATAAGAGTTTGCTATATAATAAGGATTAGAGATTTCACTTTTGTTTAAAGTATTTAAATAAGAAGTTTTTAGAACATATAATTCTTCTTCAGATATTCCAATTTGTTCAATTGAGTATATAATGCTACTTAATAATTGAACCTCAGAAAGGAGTTCTTTTTTAGTTGTAGCTTGTAGTTCAAAAGCATTTTCATTTCTATTAGATAAATACCAAGTAGAATGGTTATTCGCTTTAGAATTTCCCTCTTTCAGTTTTTGTTTTAAAAATGAGTTATATAAATGTTCTATAAGTTGAAGCTTAAAGTCTTCTTTAGATTCTAATAAAGGAGATTTTACAAAGCGAATTATTTCAAGTTTATTCACTTTTGAGTTTGGAGATTCTTGCGTAGTAAGTTTGTCTTTGAATACTGGATTAAAAGCAAAAATATTCTGTTTTCTATTGACATTTGGAGCAGGATTAAATTGTCCGAAATTCTTTTGGATTGCTTTTATTGCATTATCAGCATTAACATTTCCAGTGATTATAATTGTAGCTAAATTAGAGGAATACCATTTTTTGTAAAACTCTCTTAAGCGTTGGTGATCGATATTTATAATATCTTGTTCAGTTGCAATAGGTAAACGATGCGCGTGTTTTGTTCCCTCTAATTTCTTTTTTGTAAAAGTAGATTCAACGCCATAATCTCTAATTTCTTGGATTACAATTTTCTTTTCTTTTAAAATAGCTTCATCTGTTAAAGAAGATTTTCCTAAGAAGTTAGCTAAGATATTAAGTGCTAAATCTAATTGTTTTGGGTCTAAAAGAGACAATTCATAAACCGTACGTTCATACGTCGTATAAGCATTAATATCTCTTCCAAAACTATAGCCCAGCGCTTGTAAGGTATCAACTGCTTGTCTATTAGGGAAGTCTTCCGAACCATTAAATACTAAATGTTCTAAGAAATGAGCATAACCAATTTCGTCATCTGTTTCTTGAAGAGAACCTATATTAAATACCAAGCGGTATTCTGTGTTCGGTTGTTCTGTTGAGTGAATAATGTATTGTAAACCGTTGGTTAAGCTATCAATTGTTTTATTCTGTATCGTTGGTAATTCTTTATAAAGACTTTGTCCATTAGTTATAAATGGACAAAGTGATAAAAATAAAGAAGATAATAAGATTTTGTATGTAGTCATTATTTGATTTTGTAGTTAATAGTTATGTTTATGTATCCTCCAGCTTCAGAGTGTCCCATTATAAATTTAAAAGAAAGTTTGTCCTTTGATAAAGTTGCAGTACTTTCTGTCCAAGTGTCATTATCATAGTCATCTTCCTCAATATTTGCATTGTTTATAATTGCAGCAGGATTAATATTACCTCCATTTTCAATGCTTTCTATCGCGATAGGATTTTTATCATTAATGAATTTTTGTAATCTTTCATAGGCACTATACCTGTATGTTAAAGGGATAATTGTAATTTCTTCACCATAAAAATCTTCGCCTTTCCCTATGTAAGAAACTTCTTTAGTATTTAAGTCTATTTCAATATCATCCAGCATAACTTCAAAGGTTTCTTTAGATTCTCGCGTAAGACCTATAAGTTCCATAATGTTTTTATTAGCAGGAGGAGCATCTGGACTTTGATTATTCCAGAATACAAGGTCGTCAATAGTAAGATCTCTAAACAATTTGTATAAGTAACTTTCTAATCCCATTGCGTTAGATACCATTTTTAATACTGGTTTTTCTGCAGTAGCTTTTTCACTTAATGTAAATGTTGTTATTCCATTAATCTGTATTGTTTTCTTGTCATATAAAGCTTCTAAATTACCATCACCAGGAAAGTAGATAGTTCCTGTCATTTCTACATCACCAATAAGAGGAAATAAATCTAAACCATTGCGTTTATAGTGTTCAAGTAACTCTATTTGGTCAGATGTTAATTCATCAGTAGAAGAAAGAGGTTGTAATGTAAATTGTAAGTGTTTTTCAAGATTCAGTGTACTATTGTTTTCTACAAGAGATAAAGTAATATTTGTTGGTTCAGTAATTACTTTTCTCGACGTACTTTTAATCCTTAGTTCTGCTTTTTTTTGCCCAGGCAAAAATTCAATAGTTGGGTTTTCTATATCAAGAATTTTTGTATTCTCTACTATATTGCCTTGTAGAGCAAATTTAAGTTTAATAGGCGTGTTTACTGCTTTTACAAGATGAATGTCTATTACTGTTTCATCAGTACTATTATCTTTTAGAAATACGCTCGTTTGCGGAATCAGTACTATTTTATTTTCACCTAAAAATTCACCATTTGCATTATCTTCAGTAGAGCAAGCGAAAAAAGAGCTTATAGTAATTAGGAAAGCAGTTAAAACGAATATGTTTTTTTGTAATGTCTTTTTCATTTTTTTTCAATATTAGTCAACAATAGTCCATCCTTCATTTTGAGTTGCATTTGGATTATGTCTCGTTTCAGAAGCAGGCAATGGCCAAGTCCACCTGAAGTCCGTAGATTTAATTGTAGCAGCTTTATTATTGCTATCAGGTATATATCTGACAAGGTCAATATTCCATCTTTTTAAGTCGAAGAAGTTTATCTTTTCTCCAATGAACTCTTTCTGTTTTTGTAAGCGAAAGATTGCTCTTAATTCACTTTGCGAAAGATTAGGAGTAAGAGTATCTACATTTAAGTTTGAAAGGAAATCATTTAGCAGTTCTATTGCTTCAGCATTTTTATTTTGTTCAATTAAGCTTTCAATTAAAATAAAATAAGTCTCTGTATTTCTTGACATAACAATAGGCTTTTGTGTTTTGTCTTCAGATGTAGTTTTATATTTTCCTAACAACTGTCTATCTATTCCATCTGTACCAGTAGCTTTAAACTTAAATAAATATTGAGAAACATTATGTCTTATATCCTTTTCGGCAAAAGAAAGAGCTTCATTGATATAGAAATAATCACCTGCGTTTTGTTGATAATACAAATAGTGATTAGGGTTTTCTTGTAAATCATATATCCAATAAACATTAGAAGAAATACTTGTCAGCTGATTATTCCAAAGATTGGCATACGATGTTTCAGTATTAATCAGTTTAAAATTATCATTTAAAAGATCTTTCGCCAATTTTTCTGCCTTTGAAAAGTCTCTCATAAAAAGAGCTACTTGAGCTTGTATATGCAGAGCTCCTTTTTTAGTTATGAAATAGTTTTTCTCATAAGGATAATCTTTTATGAGAGACAATCCTTCTTCCAATAGGTTGTTAATTTCAACTAATGTTTCTGTTTGGGTTAAACGCTTATTTGTTTCCAGACTTAAGGAGTTTTTAGGAATAATACCTAAAGCATTAGGATTATAACGATTGCTGTAAAGCTGCAACAAATCAAAGTATATATATGCTTTTAATAAGAGTGCATTTCCTTTTATATATTGCCAATCCTTATTGTCTTTATTCAAATTGTCATTAGAAAGTAAAATAACATTTAAGTTAATTAAAGCATTATAGTAATCTTCCCAAATAGTTGCAGTTGTTTTTGTTAGTTCACGTTGGTCCCAATTATAGCTAAGTTGATATTCTTTTTTGTACACAACTTGATAGTTAGGTTGTAAATCCTCCGTTAGTAAAGTGAATTTTTCAGAAGAAACAGGAAGGCTCTTATAAGCTTGAGATAATACTCCCATTGCTTTTGTAGGAGTATTAATGATATTATCACCAGATATTTCGTCTTGTGATTTTATGTCTAAACTACACGCTGTTAGAAAGCCTATAGCTATAAATAGAAATATTTTTTTCATAATTAGAATGTAGCGTTAATAGAAAAAGTTAAAATAGGTTGTAATACATCATTTAGAGAGCCTTTATCTTTTTGTCTGCGATAGGTGTAAATATTGTCAGCTTGTACATTTACTTGTAAAGATTTGAAGTAGCGATTAATGAATGCGCTTTGTGGAATGTTATAACCTAATTGAACAAAGTTTAATTTTATATAATCAGTTTTATACACCGTTTTTGTTGTTGGATATTGATACAAATCATAAACAGAGCTTGGAAGGTTTTTAGCAGGATATAATTTGTTTTCGTCACCAATTTCAAACCACATATTGTCTAATTGTCCTTTAATAGCATTCTGATTAGCATTTGTATTATCTCTAATATAAGATTTACTATAAGTTGCTTTACCACCAGAACTATAGTTAATGTTAACAGTTAAAGACCAATTTTTATAACTAAAATAGTTGTTGAAAAAACCACTATAAGGAGCAATAGAGTATCCTAAATTATTGAAGTAATTAGGAGAGACATTGTCTTCATAGTTGATTATTTTTCCATCATTATCTACATATTGAGGTAATCCAGTAATAGGGTAAACGCCATTATCTTGTAACCCATAAATAACACCTAAAGGTTTGCCAACTTCATATTCAGGAATAACAGATTGGTCAGATAAATAAATTTTATCCGTACCATAAAGATTTTTGACTTTATTAGCATTATAAGACATAGAAATAGATGAGTTCCATTTAAAATCAGCAATGCGTAGAACATCACCATTAAGCATTAACTCAATACCCTTGTTTTCTAATTCCCCGATATTTTTTGTAAACGTTTTAAAACCATTGCTACTTGCAATTGGAACAGCAACTATGGCTTCTTTCGTTAATTCGTTGTACAAAGTTGTTGTAAGGTTAAATCTATTTAGGAAACCAAAATCAATTGTAAAATTTGTCGAATAGGTTTGCTGAGGTTTTAAATCCTTATTAGGTAAAGCAAGGAGTTGTAAGATTCTACTTTCTCCGTAAAAGTTGTTAGAGTTACTGAAAGTCGTTGCAATATCACGTGGAGTAATTCCAACCATACTTGCTGTATAACCTAAAGAAGCTTTAAACTTTAAAGCCGTTAAAATATTCTGTTTAGCAAAAAAAGCATATTCACTTGGAGACCATCCGATACCCGTAGACCAAGCATTGTTCCATCTGTTGTTACTTGGTAAAAGAGAAGAACCATCTCTTTTAATGCTTGCATATAGATCATAGGTGTTTTGGAATGTATATCCTAAAGCAGCTCCAAAACCTAATTGGGCATTTTTAATTTTGTTCCCAGAATTATTAGGAGCATAGGCTCCCGTTAAAGAGTTATTGATACCAGAAATACTGTTTATATCATCAGCAATACCATAACCAGACGCAGAAAGTGATTTTATATTTGTTATATAATAATCAGAATTGATTCCAATAAAAAAGTCGTGGTCTCCAATCTGCTTTTGGTAACTCGCACGAATGTTTGAAGAAAAATCAAAGTTTTTATTATCTTCCTCTGATAAGTAACCTTGTGCATTTATAGGATAATCACGTTGGCTGTATGCAGTACTATATATGCGTTTATTTACTTCCCCTAAACTATAATCTGCACCAATTACCCCTGAGATATTTAATTCAGGTAAAACATCCCATTGCATAACCAAAGAACTACTAAAGCGCTTAGTAGTACTTTTTTGATAGAATTGATTAATTAAATCTTTATAGGAACGATTTTTGTCAAAACTATATAGTGTTTTACTTTCTTTTGTTTCATATGGGTTTAAAATGTAAGCAAGAGAAGATGGATCATTATCCATACCATTCTCCGTATTTGCAGTTGCTACCCCAAAGCTATTATTAATAGCAAGGTTGAAGTTATCTGATATTAGATAATTTAAGTTTGCGCGGGCAGTGATGTGGTTAATATCGTTACCAGGAATACGACCACCTTGTTTACTGTAATTCAAAGAGTAGAAATAGGTGTTTTTTTCAGTTCCACCTCTCACACTAAAGTTGTACGATTGAAAATGATTAGGCTTAATAAGTTCTTTAAACCAATCAGTATTATATTGTTTAAGAGAATCAAGTACTCTGTTTCCCTCCGCTAATTTCGCTTGTAATAAAGAGCTATTTTGATAATTTTTAGTGATGTATTTCTCAGAGAATAGATATCCAGGAGTTGCCAGCATTTCCATTCGTTCTTCGAATGCTAATTTTTCATTTGTTCCCATCATTTCTACAGGACGTTCACCTCTAAGAGTAATTCCTTGTTTCATTGAAAAACTAAAAACAGGTTTGCCTTCAAAACCTCTTTTTGAAGTTAATTCAATTACTCCATTAGCTGCTTTTATACCATATAAAGCAGTAGCAGGAGCATCTTTAAGGACTTTTATCGTAGTAAAATCATTTGGATTTAAAGTAAGAAAAGTTTCTGTAGAAATAATAATTCCGTCCATTACAAAGAGAGGTTCATTAGCACTTCCATTGTAATTAAACGAAGAGTTACCTCTAATTCGTATTTCAGGTTTCTTTCCAAGTTCCCCTCCATAATTAACAGTTAATCCTGGTACTTGTCCTTGTAAAAGTTTTGCCATATCTATTTCAGAGCGTTCACTTAATTTATTCATATCAAGTGTAACTACAGAACCAGTTAGATTACGTACATCAATATCATTTATATTGTTTGTGCATTTTATGAGCAATTCTTCGAGTTGCTCCATAATTGGGTTTAGATAAATATTTTGAGAAGTATTTTTTAAAGACATACGGATTTCTTCAAAACCTAAATGAGAGACGATAATGTCTATTTGTTTGGGAGCTGTAAATGAAAAGGTACCATTATCTTCAGTAATAAAAACTTGTTTAGTATCTATTAAGGTGATAATCGCACCTTGTACAGGTTTTTTCGTATGTTGATTGATTACTTTTCCTACATATTGTTGCGTTTGAGCAAAAGAGACAGTAGAAAGTAAAGAAATGAAAGCGATTAATAAATTGATTTTAAGAGGTTTCATAGTGAGTGTTTAATTAAGACTTATTCTAAATTAATGTATAAAATTAAACATTTTATTAACTAATCAAAGACATATAGCTCTTTATTTAGATTAAATACTAATAATTAGGTAAAAGTTAATTGTTGAAAAATGAGGTGTAATATGTTTGTTTATAGCTGTTTATGATTGTGTTGTTTCCTTTTTTGTTTATATTTTAATTAGAATTAGTGTAAAAAAGCATATTCTCACTAAGTGAATGTTGAGTAGTGTTTAGTTTGGATTTATATTGTTTTTTGAGGTTTTGATAAAGTAAAAAAAACGAGTAGAAAGAGAGGAGAGACTAATTGAAAGTTTTAAGTTTGTAGATATTGATTTAAAAAAGAATTATCAAGTGAGAACTGTAATACAAAGAGTAACACGAGCATCTGTAACTGTAGAAGGGCAAGTTATAGGTGAAATTGAAAAGGGATTGCTTATACTTGTTGGTATTGAAGAAGTAGATACACAAAGTGATATAGAATGGTTAGGAGGAAAAGTAACTAATTTACGTGTATTTGATGATGAGAATGGAGTGATGAATAAGTCTATTAAAGATATCGAAGGAGATATTTTGTTGGTAAGTCAATTTACTTTACACGCTTCTACAAAAAAAGGGAATAGACCCTCTTATATACGTGCAGCAAAGCCTGATTTTGCCGTGCCGATGTATGAGAAATTTATAGCACAATTAGAAAAAGAACTTGGAAAGACTATTCAGACAGGAAAGTTTGGAGCTGATATGAAAGTAGAACTCTTAAATGATGGACCTGTAACTATAATTATTGACACACAAAATAAAGAGTAATGAATACATTAGTAAAATATAGTTTTTTTACGGTTATATATATTGGATTAACTTGGTTTTTGTCAGATGAGTTAGGATGTGCCATAGCAGGAAATCAAACCTGTGTTTTGAATTTTATGGTAAAATATGTTGTATTTATGGCATTGATGATTATTTACGACAAGTGGATTAAAGGAAAAATATTTAAAAAGAATTAAGCATAAAAAAGATGAATATACAAGACGCACAAAAAGCAGTAGATAATTGGATTAAAGAACACGGAGTTCGTTATTTTAATGAGTTGACTAATATGGCTCAATTAACAGAAGAAGTTGGAGAAGTAGCCCGTATTATCGCAAGACGTTATGGAGAACAATCTGAAAAAGAAAGTGATAAAAATAAAGATTTAGGTGAGGAATTAGCCGATGTTGTTTTTGTTGTACTTTGTTTAGCAAATCAGACAGGAGTTAATCTACAAGAAGCTTTTGATAAAAAGATGGATGTGAAAACAAAGCGCGATCACGACCGCCACCACAACAATGAAAAATTGAAATAAACTGTTTATATGAAGAAGATACTCTCTCATAGTCAAATAAACAATCGTAAATCGTTGGTGATTTCAGGAAGTAAATCTGAAAGTAATCGCCTACTTATTTTACAGCAATTGTTTCCGTTATTACACATTAAAAACTTATCTGACTCAGATGATGTTTGTGCTATGGTAAATGCATTGAAGTCAACTACAGAGGAAGTGGTTGATATTCATCACGCAGGAACAACAATGCGTTTTTTGACGGCTTATTATTCTTTATGTACAAATAGAAGCTTGGTATTGACTGGTAGTAAACGAATGCAAGAAAGACCTATTGGTGTTTTGGTCGATGCTTTACGTCAGTTAGGAGCTGAAATTAGTTATAAGGGAATTGAAGGATATCCACCATTGCAAATAAAAGGACATTTGTCAGAAGGAGGGAGAGTTGTATTACCTGCTAATATTAGTAGTCAGTATATAACTGCATTATTGTTAGTAGGAACTCATTTTAAACAAGGGGTTGAATTAGAATTAATAGGAGATATTACCTCACGCCCGTACATTGAGATGACTTTGTCTTTATTAAATCAATTAGGGGTAGAAACACTTTTTGAAGGCAATACTATTGTTGTGAAACAATTAGAAAAACCATTTAAAAATAGTTTTACTGTGGAATCTGATTGGTCTTCCGCTTCTTATTTTTATTCCATAATCGCATTATCACCTATAGGAACAACAATGCGATTAAGTAGTTATAAAGAGAATAGTTTACAAGGTGATAGTAATGTAGCAAAGTTATATGTAAGATTAGGAGTTGAAACTATCTTTTTAGAAGATGATTGTATAGCGTTACAAAAGGTAGAAGAGGCAGAGTCTAAGTTTAGTGCGGATTTGGTAGAAACACCAGATTTAGCTCAAACAATTGCAGTTACGTGTTTCGGATTGGGAGTTGAATGTGAGTTAAAAGGGCTACATACGTTAAAAATCAAGGAAACAGATCGATTAGTTGCTTTACAAAACGAATTAACAAAACTTGGTGCTGTTATTGCTGTCACGGATGAGAGTTTATTTATCGATTCAAGTCAAGTGATTAATAGTGGGATTGCAATTGAAACTTACCAAGATCATAGGATGGCTATGGCTTTTGCTCCTTTAGCATTAAAGACTGATATAGTAATTCTTGAGGCAGAGGTAGTTAGTAAATCATTTATTAGTTTTTGGGATTGCTTGACTGAATTAGGATTTAATATAGCAGAGATATAAGCTATAAAAAGAAAAATATCGTTAAATACTTGACAACCCCTATCGTGAGGTTGTATATTTGCAGATTCTTGGACTATTATAGTCTTTAGTGTTATTTTAATTTAAACCGTATTCAATGAAGTTATCAAACTTTAATTTTGATTTGCCAACTGAGTTATTGGCAGAGTTTCCAGCTGAAAATAGAGATGAATCACGTTTAATGGTGATTGATCGTAAAGCAGGAACTATTGACCATAAAGAATTTAAAGATTTAATCGATTATTTCGATGAAGGTGATGTAATGGTATTAAATAATACTAAAGTATTCCCAGCTCGTTTATATGGTAATAAAGAAAAAACTGGAGCAAGAATCGAAGTTTTCTTATTACGTGAGTTAAATGCAGAACAGCGTTTATGGGATGTTTTAGTAGATCCTGCTCGTAAAATTCGTATTGGAAATAAATTATACTTTGGAGAAGATGATTCTCTTGTAGCAGAGGTAATTGATAATACAACATCAAGAGGAAGAACATTACGTTTTCTATATGATGGGTCTTATGAAGAATTTAGAGTAAAACTTCAAGAACTTGGAGAAACTCCAATTCCTAAATATATCAACCGTGAGGTAGTTCCAGAAGATGCAGAACGTTACCAAACAATATATGCAACAGAAGAAGGAGCTGTAGCTGCACCAACGGCAGGATTACACTTCTCTAAGCATTTATTAAAACGTTTAGAAATTAAAGGAATTAAATTTGCAGAAGTTACATTACACATTGGATTAGGTACATTTAACCCAGTTGAGGTTGAAGATTTATCTAAGCATAAAATGGATTCTGAAGAGATGTTTGTAACTCAAGAAGCTTGTGATATAGTTAATGATGCTAAAGTAAGAAAAAGCAGAGTATGTGCTGTAGGTACTACAAGTATGCGTGCTTTAGAGAGCTCTGTATCTTCTAACCAAACTTTGAATCCTTTCGTTGGATGGACAAATAAATTTATTTTCCCTCCTTACGATTTCAGTATTGCTGACTGTATGGTAACAAACTTCCATATGCCTAAGTCAACATTATTGATGATGATTTCAGCTTTCTGTGGTCATGATTTAATGATGAAAGCTTATAAAGAAGCTGTAAAAGAGAAATACAAATTCTACTCTTACGGAGATGCGATGCTAATCTTATAGTAGAAGATTTTAAATAATTTATAAAAGAGGATATCTGTTTAGATATCCTCTTTTTTGTTTTGAGTTAAGGAAACAAGGATATAAAGTAGTTAACACTATTGTGATAAGTTATTGTTTAGAGATAATCATTTAGTTATTTTAATAGAAAGTAGCATTCGGTTTTATTCGATGAGGTGTCTTTGAGATAGGATTAAAATAGTTACATTTACTAAAACCAAAAGCAATATAATTCATGATGTTTGAGAACACTCTTTCTTATGCAAAGAATTTAGATAGTAAAGATGTACTGTCTAAATACAGACAGGAGTTTAATTTTCCAAAAGTAAACGGGAAACAAGTTATCTACTTTACAGGTAATTCATTAGGGCTTCAGCCCAAAAGAGCAGTTAAGTTTGTAAATGAAGTAATGACTGATTGGGCAGAATTAGCAGTAGAGGGACATTTTTATGCAGAAAAACCTTGGTGGGATTATCACGAGAGATTCTGTGAACCTTTGTCAAAGGTTGTTGGAGCAAAAGCAAGTGAGGTTACTGTAATGAATACATTGACGGTTAATTTACACTTGTTAATGGCTACTTTTTATAAACCTACTAATGGAAAGTTTAAAATTATTTGTGAAGAGAAGGCATTTCCGAGTGATCAGTATTTAATACAATCACAAGTACAATGGCACGGACTAAACTATAAAGATGTTGTTGTAGAGGTAAAACGTAGAGCAGGAGAACACAATTTTAGAACGGAAGATATTCTTGCTAAAATTGATGAGGTAGGAGATGAGTTGGCTCTTGTTCTGATAGGTGGAATTAATTATTACACTGGTCAAGTATTAGATATGAAAACGATTACCAATTATGCACAGCAATACAATGCTAAAGTAGGTTGGGATTTAGCTCATGCTGCTGGTAATGTAGAATTAAAGTTACACGAGTGGAATGTAGATTTTGCAGCTTGGTGTAGTTATAAATATATGAATGGAGGACCAGGAAATGCTTCAGGTTGTTTTATACATGAAAAGTATCACCAAGATGAAACACTTGTTCGCTTAGGTGGATGGTGGGGGCATAATAAAGAGCGTCGCTTTTTGATGGAAAAAAAATATGATCCAATTGAAAGTGCAAATGGATGGCAGATTAGTAATCCACCGATTCTAAGTTTAGCTCCTTATTTAGCCTCTGTAGAAATGTTTTCTGAAGTTGGGATGTCTACGTTAATAGGTAAAAGAGATCAAATAACAGCTTATCTTGATTTTGTTATTCAAGATATTGCAAAAGAAGTAGGAGGTAATTTTGAAGTAATCACACCAGTAGTCCCAGAAGAAAGAGCGAGTCAGCTTTCAGTTTTATTACACGGAGAAGGTCGTGAGTTATTTACTTATTTAATGGAAAACGGAGTGATAGTAGATTGGCGTGAACCGAATGTAATTCGCTTAGCACCAGTTCCTTTTTACACCTCTTATGAAGATATTTATCACTTTGGACAAATATTGAAACAAGGACTAAAACAATCTAATGTGTAGTATTGTTTTGAGATTGAATTATAATTTTAAATTTGCAAAAAAAATAAACATTTACAGATGTCAACAAAACAGCATAAAATAGACAATTTTGATCCTTCTCAACCAGGATTAGCTGATGCAAGTATTTATGGATTACCTTTTACTGCAGAAGAAAGTGAAATTATTGTAGTTCCTGCACCTTGGGAGGTTACTGTTAGTTATGGAGCTGGTACTTCTGAAGGACCAGAGGCTATTTTAGAAGCTTCTTTTCAAGTAGATTTACATCATCAACAGTATCCTGAGTTATGGAAATTAGGGATATTTATAGATGAGGCACCTGCACATTGGGCAGAGAATAGTGCAAAATATAAAGAAATGGCTCAGCCAATTATTGAGGCATTAGAGAATGGTGAAGATGTTGCAGAAAATCCAGCATTGCAAAAAGATTTAGACGCTATTAATGAAGCGTGTGAGGTATTCCATAAAGAGGTTGAAGAAAGAATCACTTATTGGATGGAAAAAGGTAAAAAAGTTGTGTTATTAGGAGGGGACCACAGTACGCCATTAGGATACTATAAGTCTTTAGCAAAATACCACGATTCTTTTGGAATTTTACATTTTGATGCACACATGGATTTAAGAGATGCTTATGAAGGATTTACTTATTCTCACGCGTCAATTATGTTCAATACTTTAGGACTGTCTCAAGTTGAAAAAATAGTTCAAGTAGGAATTAGAGATTTTTGTGAGCAAGAAGCTGAGGTTGTACATACTTCAAACGGTAGAGTATTAGTTCATACAGATTCGGATTTAAAAACAGATGAGTTTGAAGGAATGTCTTGGAAAGCGAAATGTGACCAAATCATAGATTCATTACCTGCGAAAGTAGCTATTAGTTTTGATATCGACGCGTTGTTACCTTGGTATTGTCCAAATACAGGAACACCAGTTCCAGGAGGATTAACTTTTGAACAAGCTACTTATATGATCACAAGATTATCTGAAACGAATAAGCAGATAATTGGTATGGACTTGGTAGAAGTTGCACCAGGAGAAGATGATTGGGATGGAAACGTAGGAGCAAGATTGTTATTCCATATGTGTGGAGCTTATGCTAAATCACAAGGATTAGCAGTAGGAGAAAAAATAGAATTCAAAAAGTAATTTTGATATAAAGATAAAGAGCCATTTTTTGGCTCTTTATTTTTTTGTTATCATTTGTGGTTGTAGCTTTATGAGCTAAAACAAACAGAATTATAAGTAGTTATTATAGTCAAGATAAATTATGAATACGATAGTTTATTTGGTGTAATAGTTTCAAATAGTATAAATGTGATGAGTAAAGATATTGCAGTTGTAGGTAGTGGATTAGTTGGTGTTGTATTAGCATTAACTTTAAAGAAGAAAGGTTACCAAGTTGTTGTATATGATAAAAGTTGTGATATTAGAACGTTGGACTTTAGAGGAAGATCTATCAATTTAGCTCTTTCAGATAGAGGATGGCGTATTCTTGATAAAATAGGTATTGCAGATCAAGTAAGAGCAATTGGAATACCGATGTATCAAAGAGCAATTCATACAATAGAAGGAGAGGTTAAACACCAACCTTACAGTGTTAAAGGAGATGCTATTTGGGCGATATCAAGAGGAGATTTGAACAAACACCTTATTACGATTGCGGAAGAAGCTGGTGTAGTTTTTAAGTTTGAGACACCGATTTGGGATGTTGATTTAGATAAAGGGCTGTTATTTACAGCTAAAGAAGAAGCATTGCAATGGGAAGCAATCAAACATAATTTGATAATTGGGGCAGATGGAGCTTATTCACGCATTAGAGCAAGAATGCAAAAACAAAGTAGGTTTGAGTATCAACAATCATATTTACATTTGGGATATAAAGAGTTAGTAATTGATGCTACTGAGGTAGGAGAACACAAATTAGCAGCTAATTCTTTTCATATTTGGCCAAGAAAGGACTTTATGTTAATAGCATTGGCAAATGTAGATGGTTCTTTTACTTGTACATTATTTATGCCTTTTGAAGGAGATGTTTCATTTGAGAGCATTAAAACAGAAGAAGATATTCAGGTGTTTTTTGCTAAGTATTTTCCAGAAGTATCCCAACTAATACCTGGTTATATAACACAATACTTAAGAAATCCTGTGAATTCACTTGTAACAATGAAATGTTTTCCTTGGATTCACAAGTCTAAAGTAGCCTTAATTGGTGATGCTGCTCACGCCGTAGTTCCGTTTTATGGACAAGGATTAAATGCAGGATTAGAAGATGTATTTGTTTTAAGTGAAATACTTGACCAATATGATGAGGTAAACTGGAATGAGGTTTTGAGTCGTTATCAAGAGATGAGAAAGCCAAATGGTGATGCAATTGCCGAGTTGTCATATCAAAACTTTAGAGAAATGAGTGAACATACGGCAGATGATACTTTTTTATTGCGTAAGAAGATAGAGAGTAAGTTTGCTTCTCACTACCCAGATTTATGGTTGCCTTTATATGATAGAGTTACATTTAGTACTGATACGTACGTTGCAGCTTTAGAAATGGGAAAACAGCAAGGTTTATGGATGGATATAATAATGAGAGAAGATAATATTGAAGAGAAATGGGATTCTCCAGAGATAATGGAAAAGTTGAAGGAGATCGTTCAATCTGAATAATGTAATAGTAGATGTTAGCTTGTTTATAATATAAAAGAGCTATTATTTTCTATTTATTAGAATGACTAAATAAAAAAAGGCTGTCTACATAGACAGCCTTTTTTTATTATTTTTTACCTTTTGTATTATTAGCAAATATTTTATTTAATATTCCAAAAGCACCACGAATAAAAGTAGCACTTGTTACAACTTTTAAAACACTTTTTGTAATATCATTGTTTTGACTTTTTGGAGCAGCAGTAGTAGTTTTGGAAGTTTTTGTTGGCTTTTGAACCTCTACTTCTTCTGACTGCATTCTTTCTAGCTTAGCAGTTAAGATTTCGTAAGCACTTTCTCTGTCAAAATAATTATTGTATTTTTTCGCTAAAGAAGATTTGTCAATAATAGAATTAATTTCATCGTTAGATAAAATATCCATTCTACTCATAGGTGCTCTCATTGCACAAACAGTAAGTGGAGTAGGAATTCCTTTTTCGTTTAAAGCAGTTACTAAGGCTTCTCCTGTACCTAATTGAGTAATGATCTCACTGGTTTTATAAAATTCAGTTTGCGGAAAGTTTTCTGACGCTGTTTTAATTGCTTTTCTGTCTTTTTCAGTAAAAGCTCTTAAAGCATGTTGAATTTTTAAACCTAATTGTGCTAAAACACCATTTGGAATATCAGTTGGATTTTGTGTGATAAAGTATATACCAATTCCTTTAGAACGAATTAATTTTACTATTGTTTCAATCTGATTAAGTAAAGTTTTGCTTGCTTCATTAAATATTAAGTGAGCTTCATCAATAAAAATAACTAATTCAGGCTGTCCACTATCTCCTTGTTCAGGCATTTGAGAATAAACTTGAGCAAGTAGATTCAACATAAATGTAGAGAAAAGTTTAGGTTTATCTTGAATATCTGTCAAACGTAAAATATTAATATAACCAAGACCTCTTTCATCAACACGCATTAAATCTGAAATATCAAATGACGGTTCACCAAAGAAAAGTTCTCCACCTTGTTGTTCAATTTCGATGATTTTACGAATAATTGCACCTGTTGAAGCTGCTGAAATTCTACCATATTCAGCTTCAATTTCACTTTTTCCTTCGTTAGTTAAGTACTGAAGCGTCTTTTTAAAGTCTTTAATATCTAATAAAGGAAGTTTTTTATCATCACAATATTTGAAAATTAATGAGACAATTCCAGATTGAGTTTCATTCAAATCAAGGATTCTACTAAACAAAATAGGGCCGAATTCTGTAATTGTAGCACGTAATCGCACACCGTTCTGTTCAGAAATAGTCATTAATTCAACAGGGAATCCCTGAGAATTAAAAGGTAAATTCATTTGCTGATGTCTATTCTTAATAAAATCATTTTCGACTCCAGGTTGAGCAATTCCACTAAAGTCACCTTTGATATCCATCATTAAAACTGGTATACCTTTTGAAGATAATTGTTCAGATAAAACCTGTATAGATTTAGTTTTTCCTGTCCCTGTTGCTCCAGCGATAAGGCCGTGTCTATTAATGGTTTTTAAAGGAATTTTAACTAAATGATCACTAAGAATAGCGTCGTCTAATTTGGCACCTCCAATTGTGATATAATCACCTTTAAAAGTGTAGCCATTTTGAAACTGCGATGTGAATTTTTCTGTATTCATTTATTAAACTTAAATGTGAATATTTTCATTTACAAAGCAAAGATAATGATAAGTAAAATTATAAATAGTATAAAATTGAAATGTTAAAAATGAGGGTTCTGTAAAAAATAGTATGGTTTAATTCAATTAGACTTATTATCTTTACCTTTACTTAACATTTCCTTTTATATATGGCTGTTAAATTTCCTTAGTGTTAATTCGTCAAATAAACAATTTAAAAAAAGCATTTTAAATTTTTTTATTTGCTGTAAAAACATAAATTTGCGACTCTCATATGTATTAAAAGAGAAATAAGTAATAAGTAATAATTGAAAAAAAAAGAATTAAATTTTTAAAAAGATGACAAACGAAACAGTTGAGAAAAAAGGATCTAGTTCAGGAGCAAGCAGAGTAATTGCATCACTAGCAGTAGTATTTTGTGTGGTTTTTGGTTACATTATTTGGAAATTTGTAATGGGTAACCCTGCAAACTTCGAAAATGGTGATCCTGAAGGACACCCACTTCCAGGTAACTTCATGGGAATGGTTTATAAAGGAGGAATCGTTGTAGCAGCGTTAATTGGTTTATTAACAATGACAGTGGTTTTCTCAATTGAAAGATTCTTCGTAATCTCTAAAGCTGCAGGAAAAGGAAATGTAAGCAAATTCGTAGAAGATATCCAAGGTACAATCAACGCTGGAAAAATCAACGAAGCAATGGATGCATGTGATGCTCAACAAGGATCAGTAGCTAACGTAGTTAAAGCTGGTTTAGTTAAGTATGAAGAAATGAAAAAAGAAGGTTTCTCAAGTGAAGAAGCTACAGAAGCTATTCAAAAAGAAATCGAAGAAGCTACAACATTAGAAATGCCAATGTTAGAAAGAAATATGATTGTATTAGCAACATTAGTTTCTATTGGTACTTTAGTGGGGTTATTAGGTACAGTAACAGGTATGATTAAAGCGTTCTCTGCTTTAGCAACTTCTGGTACACCTGACTCGGCAGCATTAGCAACAGGTATTTCTGAGGCTTTAGTATGTACTGCTACAGGTATTGGTACTTCTACATTAGCTATTGTTATGTATAACTCATTTACAACTAAAATTGATAGATTAACTTATTCTATTGACGAAGCAGGTTTTGCTATTACTCAATCTTACAGAAGATTCAAAGGTTTAGTAAAATAATTCGAGAATAAGAATATAATATTAATACTGATAACCTGTGTTAGTAAGATAACACAGGTTCAGTTTAAAAATTAACTATCAATGGCTAAAGGTAAAATGAAAAAGAAAAGTATGAGAGTGGATATGACCGCGATGTGTGACGTGTCATTCTTACTTTTAACTTTCTTCGTATTGACTTCTACAGCAAAACTTCCAGAGCCATTACCTGTTGATACTCCAAATTCTACAGTACAAACTAAATTACCGGAGGTAAATTTAGCTACTATTACAGTAGGTGGTGAGAATGGAGCAGAAAAGGTTTTCTTTGGAGTTTTAGGTAAAGAAGATCGTATAGCTACCCTTGAGAAAATGGGTGAGCGTTATGAAATAGAATTTAATGATCAAGAAAAACAGACGTTTTCTTACATAGAGGGTGTTGGAACTCCAATTAAGGATTTGAAAAGTTTCTTGAATCTTCCGCCAGATGTTAGAAATAAAATTAGTGCATCGCAACCTGGAATCCCTACGGATTCAGTAAACAACCAATTAAAGGATTGGGTTCAAACTGCACGTATTGTTGCTAAAGAGAGAAATAACAAAGTACTTGAAGTAGCTATTAAAGCTGATGCTGAAGTACACTACCCTAAGGTAAAAACTGTTATGGATATTTTGCAAGAACAACGTTTGAACAAATTTTATTTGGTAACAGGTCTAAGAAATGAAGATTTTTAATCATTAAAAAAACTGTAAATGGCTGAATTAAATACAGGTGGAGGCGACGGTAAAGGCAAAAAGGTAAGAAGTAAAAAGCAAAATGCAGGTGTTGACTTAACAGCAATGGTGGATTTAGCGTTCTTATTGATTACGTTCTTTATGTTGACAACATCAATGAATAAACCGCAGTCTATGAATCTTGCAATGCCTGACAAGGATAAAGATGAATTGCCAGATGAAGATAGTAAGACTAAAGTCGATGAGAATCGTACTATGACTATCTTGTTAGGTGCGGATAATAAGTTAAAGTGGTATATGGGGATGCCTCACGAGCCACTTGAGGGACCAACAGAATCTACTTATGGTCAAGCAGGAATAAGACAAGTTATTTTAGAGCACAATAAAAAAGCTTTAGCTTATTCTCAAGATCCAGAGAAAGGACTGATTGTTATTATTAGAGCGAGTGAGAGTTCTACTTACCGTAATCTTGTAGATATATTAGATGAAATGGCAATTACGAATACAAAAGCGTATGCTATCGTTGATATCACAGCACAAGATTTAGAGTTCTTAGGAGAAAAATAGTTAACGTCTTATTGAAAAAAAGAAATTATGTCAAAATTAAATATCTTTAAAAAAGATTGGATTGATATTGTATTCGAAGGACGTAACAAATCTTACGGAGCTTATCAATTAAGATCTGAAAATCCAAAAGTTACTACAGTTGCTTTGTTTGCAGGTATGGCAATGTTTGGTTTAGCAATTGCTTCTCCAATGCTTATCGCAATGGCTAAGGGAACTTTCGGTATAAAAGAAAAAAAGGTGATTGATCAAGTAATCGAAGTGGTTGATATTAATTTACCACCACCGATTGAAGAGTTACCACCGCCACCACCAGTGGAAGAAACTCCACCGCCACCGCCACCAGCGGAATCAACTAAGTCGGTGAATGATCAAAAGAAGTTTGTTGAACCTGAGATTGCTAAGAAAGAAGAAGTAAAAGAAGAAATCGCTAAACAAGATGACTTCAAAGATGCTGACCCTGGTACAAAAGATCAAAAAGGAGACAAAGAAAAAGGAGACATTAAAACTGGTGAAAAAACTGGTGAAGCTGACAAAGGAAAAGGTTCTGGAGACGGAGATGGAGACTCAAATGAGGTTTTCGTAGCTGTACAAGTTAGAGCTGAGTACCCAGGAGGTATGGCTGCTTTTAATAAGCAGTTTATTAGTAGATTTAGAACACCAGATATTGATTCTGGAGTTAAGAGAATCCAAGTTATTGTTCAGTTTATTGTGGAGAAAGACGGATCTTTAACAGATATCAAAGTAGCACGTGACCCAGGTTATGGAGCTGGTAAAGAAGCTGTGAGAGTCTTGAAGTCTATGCCTAAATGGAAGCCTGCAATTCAAAACAACAGAACAGTTCGTTCTCAATTTACATTACCAATTACTATCCAAGTACAATAGTATGTTGATAAATAAATTTAAACAGAAATCGCTACTTCAGCGATTTCTGTTCATTTTAGGACTTGCCTTCTTTCTTATTTATTTAGGATTAGGTATAATGTTCTTAGTTTGGAAGGATATGCCAATAGCCTTAGAATACACTAATCGTGTATGGTTTGGGGTATTACTTATCGTATATGGTGTCTTTCGATTTATTCGATTATGGCAACAAGAATAGAGAAAGCTACGTGAAAACGTAGCTTTTTTTGTATATACTATTTCTTATGTAGTTCTTTTAATATCTATAGTGTTTTTTCAATATATAGAATTCGATTATTTAGGAACTTCTATTATTGGATGTTCCTTTAATTTTTTATCTTTAGGGAATAACAATTATAGTAAGTTCATACCTAATGAAAAAAAGAGGTTTTAGATTATTATGCAGTGTTGCATTATTATCTTGTGTTAGCGTAGCTTTTGTACAATGTAAAAAAAAGGTTGATCATGTAACAAAAGAAGAAATAGATTTTAGTACATTAGAAGAAACACCGGTTTCAGGACAGACGAATATTTTAGTTGATGAGTCTATCTTCCCTATTGTTAATGATGTTAACGAGATTTTTATGTATGAGTATGATAGAATCAAGATTAATTTACTTAAACACACTGAACAGGAGATTTTAAATTTATTACTTAATGATTCTATTCGAATTGCTGTTTTGCCACGCGAATTAGATGAAAAAGAATTAGAACTTTTTAAAGGTCGCGTTACTCCAAAAATGACTCATTTTGCTTCTGATGCGATTGTTTTTGTAACCAATAAAACATATAATGACAGTGTTATTGATTACAATAATGTTATTAAAAATTTACAGAGTAAATCTGTCGATGCAGAGGATAAAACAATTTTGGTATTTGATAATATTAATTCAAGTGTATCTTCTGCTTTTAGAAAAGCGGCAAATGTTACTGAGTTTCCAAAAGATTATGCTTATTATTTGAAAGATACCGATGCTGTAATTGAGTATGTAAGTAAAAATAAAAATGCAATAGGCGTTATTGGTTTAAATTGGTTAGTACAACCAACAGTATCTACTGAAAAGTTGTTAGAAGGAATTAAAGTATTAGCTGTAAAGAATTATGAAGATGGAAAATACTATAAAGCAACTCAAAATAATATTGCAGAAGGTACTTATCCTTTAATTAGAAAAGATTACGTGATTGATATTCAAGGAAAATCGGGATTAGGTGTAGGTTTTGCATCTTATATCGCTGGATACAAGGGACAACGTATTGTTTTGAAATCGGGTTTAGTGCCATTTAAAGTACCACCAAGAGAACTTAACGTTCGTAAAGAAATATAGAAATATCTATAAAACAACCATATCATGATTATGAATAAAAAAATGGTCTTGTCATTATTGGCAGCAGGTATAGTTAGTAGCTCTATGACTGCACAAGATTTGGAGACCGCAAAAAAAGCTATACAAGATGAGCAATTGGATAAAGCAAAAGCAATCTTACGTTCATTAGTTATTGATAAACCCAATGATGGTAAAAATTATTATTATTTGGGAGATGTTTTTTTAAAGGAGGAGCAAGCTGATTCTGCACGCTTCTTTTTTGAAAAAGGTATCGCTGTTAAAAGTAAAGGCTTCTTAAATAATATTGGTTTAGGACAATTGGCTTTAGAGGCGAATGATGCTGTCAGAGCAAAAGAATTTTTAAACAAGGCTTTATCAGAAATACGTAAAAAGGATTATGACGAGCAGTTGTTAGTAGCAAATGCTTATTTGTATTCAATGAATAGTCTTCCAAAAGAGGCACAGAAAATTGCCAGTTCTGTAATTGAAAAAGATTATACAATTGCAGAAGCACATAATGTAATGGGAAAAGCATATATGGAGCTGAAAGACTTTAATGAAGCTTTCTCTTCTTTTAGAAATGCAATTTCTTATGATGAAGGTTTACTTGATGCTAAGTTGCAATTGGCAATTATTACTAAACGTGGGCGTGGTTATAAAGAGGCTATTAGAGCGTGTGAAGAGATACTTGCTGTAAATAGTAATTATGCTCCAGCCTTTAGAGAAATTGCTGATAATTATTACCTATTGTCGAGGAGAGACAATGATAATAAGGAAGCTCATATAATTAATGCTAATGAAAATTACAAAAAGTATATTGTCGCTTCAGACAATGCGATTGATGCGCAGATGAAATATGCTGATTTTTTATTGTTGACGGATAATTATAAAGCTTTGGAAGATTTAGCAAAGAATCTTAAAAATGTAAAAGGAGTAAATAATCGTATTCTTCGTTATTTAGGTTACGCATCATATCAAAATGGAAAATATCAGGAGGCAATTGATGCAATGACAAAGTTTTTAGGTATTAGCTCAAAAGCTATTGGTCGTGATTATTTGTATTTAGGATTAAGTCATATTGCTTTATCAAAAGACAGTAAAGAAAATTACGAAATAGGAGTTAAGAATTTAAAAGAAGCTATAAAAGTAGAGCCTGCTATTGCAGGTGAATTTAATGGTTTAGGTGTTGATTTATATAGAAAGTCAATGTATAAACAAGCGATAGATATTCTTAGTATTTCAGCTGAAGTCAAAGATCAACCTAATGTGAGTTATGACAACTACTATACTGCTTATTGCTATTATCAATTGGGTAGTAGTAATGAAGCGCAAGGACAAGAAGATTTATTAAAAGCTGATCAGTATTTTGCCAAAACTATTGTATTGGATCCAAGTATTTCAGAGGCTTACTTCTTTAAAGCAAGAACAAATCGTTATCTAAAGACAGAAACTGCTTCTAAAGGCGTTTTTGAAGCTTACCAAGGATTCATTAAGTCTTTAGAGGATAAACAAGCATTGAATAGCCCAGATTATCAAGATCAAGTAATTGAAGCTTATACATCAATCGCTACGTATTATGCAAATAATGAGGATAACAAAGAAGCAATAGATACATTCAATAAAGTATTATCTCTTGATCCATCAAATGAATTTGCGAAAAACACGATTAAAGCATTACAGTAATCTCAATTACTAAAACTAAAACATATTAAGAACTCATCTTTAATTAGATGAGTTTTTTTATTATAACTAATATTTGTTTTGTTTATCGCTTATCTTTGCACTTTAATGAAAAGTAAAATGTTGAAAGAGGAAAACAATAAAGCATTGAAAGAAGGAAAAGAATTACCATTAATGGAAGAGTTTTATACTATTCAAGGAGAGGGATTCTATTCAGGGCATGCTGCATATTTTATTAGACTTGGTGGATGTGATGTTGGATGTCACTGGTGTGATGTAAAAGAAAGCTGGGATGCAGAACTACATCCATTGACTACAGTGGAAGATATGGTAGCTAAAGCATCTGAAAACGAAGGTAAGCTTGTTATTATTACTGGTGGGGAACCTTTGATGTACAATTTAGATTATCTTACAAGTGAATTGAAGAAAGAAGGTATGCAAACAAATATTGAAACATCAGGGGCTTATGAAATGAGTGGAGATTTTGATTGGATTTGTTTGTCTCCTAAAAAGAATAAATTGCCTACACAAAGTGTTTATGATGCAGCACATGAGTTGAAAGTAGTTATTTATAATAAGCATGATTTCATATTTGCAGAAGAACAAGCTGCAAGAGTAAATGATAATGCTTTGTTATTGTTACAAACGGAGTGGAGTAAGAGAGATGAGATGACACCATTAATTGTAGAATACGTCAAGAAAAATCCAAAGTGGAAAATATCTATGCAAACACATAAATATTTGGATATTCCTTAATTAAGTTTAATTTTACAATTGATAAAAAAATAAATATGAAAAAAATATTACTATCATTTGTTTTAGTATTTGTAGCTCAGTTCTCTTTTGCACAAGAAGTATTTAAAGCTGATACTAAGAAATATATGGAGTTAAGCGGACAGTTAAAAACGTTTGAGTTACTAACCAAAGACTTAGCTAATGACGTAGCAGAGGAAAAGAGAGCTGACTTTAACAAAGAGTTGAAGGGAAGTTTAAATCTTCTATTAGATAAAATGGCTGATATGTATATGACTGAGTTTACTCATGATGATATTAAGAAGTTAATTCAGTTTTATGAATCACCAATTGGAAAAAAACTAAGTGATAAAAATGAAGTTTTATTCGAGAAAGGACAAGAAGTAGGAACTGAATGGGCTATGGGTTTACAAGGTATTTTTATGAAATATCTTGGAGATGATTCAAAAGTTGGAGAATAAATAAAAAAGCGTCTGTATAATTATACAGACGCTTTTTTATTTATCTAATCCTATTTTAGGCTATGTAAGGCTAAGTTTAGCTAAATAGTCACAATTATTACCTTCTTGAAGTAATTCGCAGGTTAAACCATTCGCATTAGCTGCATTTTGTAGTGTATTATAATCTAAGTATAACCAATTGAAAGGTTCTTCAATTTCTCCTTTGTATTCTACAGTAAAAACTAATTCACCATAATAATCTTTATTATCCATTGGAATCCATTTACCACCGTCTTCATCTTCGTCAAACATGTATATTAAATCCGAACTGTCAATCAATATTTGTCCACCAGGATTAAGTAATGACTTAAGATGAGTTAAATATTTAGTAGTATTTATTAGTCTTCCAAAAATACCTGTACCATTCATTAATAGTAAGATTGTATCAAATTTTTCGTCTTTGATATCTAAAATGTTTTTTACTTCTGCATTTTCAATACCTCTTAGTTTACAAGCTTCTATAGAGTTTGCAGAAATATCAATTGCTTTCACATCAAATCCTTTATTAAGTAGGTATATGCTGTGAGCACCAGCACCACAACCAACATCAAGTATTTTACCTCTACATTTTTTTAAAGCTAATTGTTCCAATTTAGGCATTTCGTTAAACGATCTAAAAAGGTATTGAATATCCATTTCTTCTGCTTCAGAAATGTCTGTCTCAGTAATTAATGACTGAGGGTTGTTATTTGTTTGAAAATCTAAAATAGCTTTTCCTAAAAGATCTTTCATTATTTCTTAATTCATTTAAATTTAAAAAGGAGTTATTGTAATTTTGCAGTAAAATAATTTCCATGGATAAAATACTGAAACAACTTCCTAAAGTTGCCAAAGATAAGCATAATGAAAATAAAAAGTATTTCGATAAATTAAAAAAGAAAGCACCTAAAGATTTAGATTATAAGATGCAAGAAATACACGATAGTGTATTTAAGCGTACAGATTGTTTAAGTTGTGCTAATTGTTGTAAAACGACAGGACCGTTGTTTACCAATGCTGATATAGAAAGAATAGCGAAGCATTTAAAAATGAAACCCCAACAATTTATAGATACCTATCTACAGATTGATGAGGATCGCGATTTTGTTTTACAAAGTCTTCCTTGTACTTTTTTAGATGCTGAGAATTATTGTATGATTTATGATGTACGTCCTAAAGCATGTAGAGAATACCCACACACAGATCGTAAAAAATTTAATCAAATAGCTAATCTAACATTAAAAAATGTAGCTATATGTCCAGCTGCATTTGAAGTAGTAGAGGAGATGAAGAAAAAAATAATTTTAAAGTAAAAATTATATAAAGAAGTGTTCTTCTTCTAAAGAAAGGATTTGTTCGTCTGTTAGATCTTCTAATCTATCTACAGCATCTTCAATTCTATCTTTGAAATATTCAACAACTTCTAAAATCATATTCTTTAACTTTTCGAAAAAAGCAACTGCATTGTTTAAATATCCTTTAATTGCTTTAAATAAGTCAAGTATTCTATCAACGAAATCGATTAAGCGATCACTTATGTTCATAATGTAATTTTTAGTTTTTCTCAGTTTGATTTCTTCAAATATAATAAATTATTATAGCAGAGTTTCTTAAAATTACAACAAAGTTTATATGTTATTTTAATTAGCTTAACCAAGCTTTTAATTCAGAAATACAGTTTTTACTGACCAAAATAGTATTATTATCTTCTGGATTAGGAGTAAGGATAACTTCGATCTTTTGACTATTGTGTTTTACGATATGATGTACAGCTTTTCGATTGATAATGTATTTTCTATTAATTTTAAAGAATACTTTGTCATCTAATTTATTGATAATATCTTTAATAGTATCGTCATAAATGTAGCTATTGTTGTCAAAAGTATGAATAAATAAATGCTTGCCCGAAGCAAAGAAATAGGCAATATCAGCAGTTTCAATAGATTTTAATTTATGTCCATTATTTACTAAAAATCTTTTTCTATATTCATTAGTCGTTTGTTCTTCTATTTGGACAAGTGTGTGTAATGTTTGTGTAATTTCAAATTTTTGTGTGATATTTTTGAACTTAATTAAAGCATTTTCAAGTTCCGGTTTTTCAAATGGTTTAAGTATATAGTCAATAGTAAATTGTTTGAAAACTTGAATGGCATAGGAATCAAATGCAGTTACAAAAATTATTGGTGTAGTAATTTCTACTTGTTCGAAAATCTCTAAACTTTTGCCATCACCGAGGTGAATATCCATAAAGATTAGATCGACTGTATTAGTTGTAAAAAAAAGGATTGCCTCCCTTACTGAAGATAGTATTATTATATCTTCAATTGGAATTACAACTTGTTTTAATAATAGTTTTTTTAAATACGTAGATGCTAAGAATTCATCTTCTACAATGGCAATTTTCATTTGTCATTTTTGTTTTTACAAAAGTATAAAATTTATGAATACATATTAAGATATCTCTGTACAAGGACTGTAGAGTTGTTTTAAATGTAGTTTATTAGGTGGATGTTCAGAGCATTCATTGAGTACAATAGGTTTAAATATGATACGAATGATTGGATATATTATGATAGTTATAAGCAAAAAAAAAGGAAGCGTTACGCTTCCTTTTTTCCTTGTTGTTTAAAGTATTCTTAGAGAATTCAAACTATAAGTTTGGATTATTTTCTCTTGCCTTTTTAGGGAAAGGCAATGTATATCTTACGTCGTTTTCAATTAGTTTATATACGTGAGTACCTAATTTATGGTTAATTTCTTTTTGATCAAGGCGTCTTAGGTCAAACCATCTACGTCCTTCAAAAGCAAATTCTTTAAAGCTTTCATCTAAGATTGCATTCATCATCGCTTTTTGATCTAAACCATTTAGAGAAGCTATTACTTTACTCGCTGCTTCTGGTTTATATCTATTGTTAATGATTGTTTTAAGAGCATCAGTAGCTTCTCCTAATCGATTTAAGTGAGTTAATGCCTCTGCTTTCATCATATATAAATCAGATGTACGGAAAGACACCTTTTGGTTGTCTTTACCTGTTTTTACAGGAACATAAAAGTCTCCAGATTTTTCAAAAGATACAGCAAATCTTAAATCGTTCTCTTTATCAAATGCATTTAATAGATCTTGTGATACATAAGTCAACGATTGTAAAGTTGATTGTAAAGCAGTTTCTAAAGCTAAGATTGACTCTACAGATTTAAAATCTGCAACAGAAATATCTTTAGTTGTATTTAAGTTTTGTAATTCACTTTTATACGTCATCGCTTTATCAATGCTTACAAGTGCAGCCTCATACTCTTGTTGATATAAGTTTGCTCTTGCTTCTAAAGCATAAATAGCAGCTTGTGTAAAACGGTAGTTTTTACCAGCGTCATAGAAAGTAACTTTCAAATGCTTTTTAGCCATATCAATATCACTGTGAACTTGAGCATAAACTTCAGTCATTGTTGACTTTGGTTTTCTGTTTTCAATATCAATTTTGTTTTGCAATACGATAGCTAAATCAGTTGAAGCAGTTGCAGGGTTATATGGCTTAGCATACAGGTTTGTTAAGTCAAAATAAGCCATTGCTCTAATAGCATAAGCCTCTCCTAACAATTGCTCTTTTTCATCCCCAGTCTCCATTGTATTAACACCTTCATTAATCGTCTGGTTAGCATAGAAGATTGTTTTGTAAAATTGGTCATATCCAAATTCCAAGGTTTGTTTGTCAGGATTAGCATCTTGAAAGGTATAAACATCTTTAACACCTAAGAAGCCAAAGTTTTCTCCATTTGCTTCTATGAAAATTTCATCTGTACGAAAGTTAGTTAAAGATTTATGTTTAGGATAACCTTGATAAGCAGAAGTTAATACTTTTCGAAAATCTTCCACTGTTTTAGGGATAATCTTTCCTTGAGGTTCAATGTCAAGAAATTTTTCACAACTTATAGTGGTTACTCCTAAGAGTAAACCACTAAGTAATACTAATATTTTTTTCATTTTAGTCTTTGTTAGAAAGTTACATTAAGTCCTAACGTGATTGATTTTTGAATAGGTTGAGCGTAGATATTACCATACGTTTCAGGATCAAAATAACCATCGTAATCAGTTCCAATAACAAATAAGTTACGACCTTCTAATGTAAATCTTACATTGTCTAATCTTAATCTATTTAAAACATCTTTAGGTAATGTATAACCTAAACGAATACTACTAACACGCAAATAGCTAATATCTTTTTTCCAAATATCTAAGTATCTATATGAGTTTCCAGCATCCCCACCAGTAAACCATTTCGCCATCATCCAATTGTCATTACTTAAGTTATTGAAAGGGTCTCCATAGTCATCTCCAATGATTCCAGGTAATGTAGCATTTGGATTATCTGGAGTCCAAGTATTCAATAAATCTGTAGTATAATTTCTTCCAGGGTCAACCATTCCAGGGTTATACGAAGGTGATTTTAAAACTGTTTGCTTGATGTTAAATGCAGTAGATACTGTAATATCAAAGTTTTTAATTTTAAAAGTATTGATTAAACCTCCTGTAAACTTAGGATCTTTATCTCCTGCATAAGAATATAAGTTTCTGTATTCTTCATCAGTTAATTCAGAAATTACTCCAGAACCAGGATAGATGTCAGGCATTTGATCTTTTAACTTGAAGAATTCAGTACCCGAAACTTTTGCCCCATCTTTCCAAAATAAGATATTACCATTTTCGTCAAGACCAGCAGTTTTGATTACGAATACTGCATTAACAGGTCTTCCTTCACGATCAGGTGTTCTTTGTGTATCCGATGTTTGAATTTTGTCAATGTTACTCTTGTTGTGAGAAAAATTGAATGTAGTAGTCCAACTAAATCCAGGATTTGAGATATTTCTTGTTGTCAAAGAAATTTCATAACCTTTATTTGTTATTTGAGCCCAGTTCATATTAGTAAATTCAAAACCTGTTTCAAGAGGTAATGCTCTTAATCCAATTAAGTCAGTACTTTTTCTATTATAAGCGTCAAATCCTAAAGAAATTCTGTTATTGAATAATCCTAAGTCAAATCCGTAGTTTGTATTCGTTGTTTTTTCCCATCTCAAGGTTCCGTTAGGAGCATTTGTTACTTGGATAGTGTTTTCTGGATTACCTGGTAATATAGTTGATGTTTGGTATTCTCCAATTACAAAAGGAGAAGTTGTTCTATCAATATTTCCTTGTAAACCATAAGAAGCACGTAAACGCAAATTGCTGATGAAATCAACATTTTCCATAAACTTCTCATTCGTTACATTCCAAGAACCTGAAATAGCCCATAATGGTACATATTTATATTTAGGGTCAACACCAAATAAGTTAGAACCATCATATCTAACACTTCCAAAAACAGTATATTTTCTATTAAAAGTATAGGCAGCTGTAGCAAAGAATGATGCATAGGCATTTTCATCTTCTGCTCTTTTATAAGTTTCGTATAGTTTATCAGTAGTGTCAGTACTTCCTTCAGGAAAAACAATAGGTTTTGTTGTTAATGAATTTGAATCATAACCAAACCCTTTAGACTTGATAGTCGTACGGTCGGTTTTACGAATTTCCATACCAGCCATTACATCTATTTCGTGCATATCATTAAAGATAGCATTATAAGTAGCTTGTGTTTTCCAGTTGTATTGGAAGTATTTATCAGTAAAGTTTTCAATAATTCCTCCTTCAGGTAAGAAATAATATGGTTTTCCTCCTTTGAAGTAACGAGTACCTTCACGGAATTTTCGTGTAGAGTATGTTTCTTTTCCTAAGTACTTTTCAGTGTCATTATTCTCTAATTGCAAGCCTAATTGAGAAGTCAATTTTAAATCTTCTAACACTTGGTACTCTAAGTCAAATACAGCTTTTAATGATTTATTTTCTAATTCATAGCTTGTATTGTTTCTTTCTTCCATAAAGTTAAAAGGAACATATCTTCCACTATATCCTGATATATCTTTGTCATACATATAGCTACCATCTTCGTTATATGGTGCTAAATAAGGATTCGCATTTCTTGAATAAGTAGACGGATTAATACTTGAATCAGCATCAGTAACAAAGCTTTTCTTTTTAGATTGAGCTCCAAATAATGCTACACCAACTCTTAATTTATCACTAACTTGAAAGTTGTCTTTTAACGTGATGTTGTAACGTTCAAATCCTGTTCCAATAGTTGTTCCTTCTTCATTGAAATAACCTAATGAGAAGTAGTAATCAGATAAATCAGAACCACCGGAAATACTTAAACCGTATTGTTGGTTAAAAGTAGGACGGTATAATAATTTACCCCAATCAGTATCAGTGTTTTTTAAATTGTTAATTGCAGATTGTGCTTCATAGCTTAAAGCGTCAAAACCACCATTTCTGTAGGCATCTAATTGGTTCGTGCCATTTAGAATACGCATTACTTCACCTTGGTTAGAACGTGTATTATAGATGTCACTTCTACCAGCTAACATTAATTCGAAGTCTACTTTTTCAGATGAATTCATTAGATTCAACTTATTAAAGTTAGGTCTTTCGTTGATGAAAGTATTAGCCGTAAAGTTTACTTTCATAGACCCTTTTTTCCCTTTTTTAGTGGTAACTAAGATTACACCATTAGCAGCTCTTGCACCATAAATAGCTGTTGCAGAAGCATCTTTAAGAATAGTGATATCTAAGATATCATCAGGGTTTAGACCTGCGATAGAGTAGTTTTGTAATTCAGCAATACTTCCTTTATCGTTTAGATCAGGTAAGTCGTTACCTTCTAAAGGCATACCGTCAATAACCCATAAAGGATCTTGAGGTCCGTTTAGAGATGCAGTACCACGAATTCTTATTTTAGCAGGTCCACCAGGAGCTCCAGTTTGAGGAGTTACAGCAACCCCTGCAATTTGTCCAGCTAACATTTGATCAACGCTTGCAACACCAGCTTGCTCAATATCAGCCATGCTTACTTGTGCTACAGACGAGGTAAGTTTTCTTTTTTCAATCGTTTGGTAACCTGTGATAACAACCTCGTTTAAGATGTTGTCATCGGCACCTAACGTTACAACATAGTGCTCTTTCGATGTTAAATTGATTAATTTAGATTCATAACCAATAAAACTAACTCGAATTGCTTTTGTATCTGTTGGTACTTGAAATGAGAAGTTCCCATCAAAGTCCGTCATAGTACCGATACTTGTACTTTCAATTATACCATCGTGTCCTGTTGCATTAGAAACAGTTTGTGTTTCTACAATCACAGAAGCACCAGGTAACCCAAGTTTGTCCACGCTATCTTGAACAAAACCTGTAATCACTCTTTTCTCTTGTGCAAAGACAAAAGAAATAGTTAGTAGTGAAAAAAGGAGGAAAAATTTCTTCATAGTTCCTTTTAAAAAATTGTAGGGTTAGTGTATTACTGAAGATTTAAAGCCTCGTCAATACGATTGATTATATCAAAGTAGTGAGCTTTTGTAGCTTTATCTCCTGTATTCTTCTTTTTAGATAATTGCTTTTTGATTTTGATTAACTCAGCTTTTTTATAAGAAGTAACTTCAGATACTCTTTTCATAACTGTGTAGTTAATGTTTCTCAATTCTTTATCTCCTTCAAGGTGATTACACAATGTTGGAAATTGTAAAGATGTGTTAGCAACTAATCCTTTTTTATTCGTTTTCTCAAATAACTTGTTTACATCAATGATCAACGCATCAACATAGTTCTTTTGAGTCATACGGTCGAAAATTGAAAGGGCTTTACCTTTATTTGTTTTTGCAAAAATCTCATTATTAAGCATTGTAAACAAGTCATTAATAGTAAAATTCTTTTCAGTTTTCATTTCCGCTTCTAATACTTCATTTTCTAATAGACGCAATAAGCGTTCGTCCATCAAAGTATAGTATATAGTAGTGTATTGTAATTCTCTTGCTAATGAGTAAGGAGAATATTCAAATGGACCTACAGGAGAGTCTTTTAAACTATATGTTTTTTCAACAACATCATTAAAGAATAACCAATTTGGAATTTCTAATGCGTGTTTAGCCAAGTATTCAACAGCTCTTTTTTGTGTATCGTAAGGTACAGGTGCGTATGCTTTTTTGTTGTTTCCGTATACAGCATGGTCTAAATAAACCCCTCCGATATTTGAAAGTACATGTTGGTTATACATTTGCCACTGTCCAACAGCGCCCATGTATAATTTACCAGCTTCATAATAATCCTCTCCCTCGTCGTAAGTCCAAGGAATAATATTTTTAACTACTATTTTTAAGTTTTCAAGTCCGTATTCACTTGCTTTCATAGCATCATCACCTAAGTCTTCAGATTGAGAACGTGGGTCAACGATGTTTAAGAAACTTTGTTGCTCTCCATAGAAGTACATAGGATCATTTTGATGGTCCTCGATCATCTTGCGAAGTGCTTTTTTCTCTGTTTCTTGGTCAGGGTACCAACGATATCCCCATTCTATAGCATATTTGTCATATAACCCGATTTGAGGAGTAATTGCAGTAACTCCGTCTTGTGGTTGTGCAACGTAGTTATAACGTGCATAGTCCATAATAGAAGGAGCAGTTCCTCCCATTTTATCAGTAAACTCTTTAGAACGCAATGAATCAACAGGGAAGGCGAAAGAAGCCCCCATATTGTGTTTTAAACCAAAAGTATGCCCAACTTCGTGAGACGAAACAAAGCGAATAGCTTCACCCATATGTTCATCTGTAAATTTGTTAGCTCTTGCTTTTGGATCAATAGGTCCTGTTTGAATTCTCATCCAACTATGAACAGATGTCATTACATTGTGCCACCAAATAATATCAGCCTCAAGGATTTCACCACTTCTTGGATCCATTACTGAAGGGCCCATAGCATTTGCTTTCGGTGATGCAGCATACGTAATAACAGAATAACGAACGTCATCAATATCGAAATCTAAGTCGTCTTCAGTTGGTTCTTTTGCAATAATGGCATTTTTAAAACCAGCTTTTTCAAAAGCTACTTGCCAATCGTGAACACCTGCTATAATTTTTTGTCTCCATTGTGGTGGAGTAGCTGGGTCAATATAGTATACAATTGGTTTTTTAGGCTCTACTAATTCGCCGCGAAGGTATTTTTCAATATCCTCTTCTTTTGGCTCCATACGCCATTTAGTAATAAATTCTCGTTGCTCCATTTTGTGTTGAGCATCACTAAAGAACCAGTTTTTTTCTGTAAAAAAACCAACTCTTTTATCAGCGATACGAGGTTGCATAGGCTCTTTTGCAAGCAATACAATATTACTTGTCACACCTAATGAAACGGGCATATCTCCAGTTCCTTCATTTACACTTGTAGTCATTAATGACTTCACAACGATGTTTTCAGGAAATGTTTTTACACCTTCTATAAAGGATAAGTTTGTTTTAATAGATGTTGGAAGTCCTAATCCAGTTAATACGTCATTAAAACTTTTTTGACTTCCGTCAAATACTTTATTTACTTTAATAACTGTTGAAGTAGAATCAGGGTTTTGTGCTTCAATATCAAATACCTCAAGTACAGATTGAATGAAGTTGTTTTTAACTGATTCTGTTATAGCGTCTTTTTCTGGGGACGTTACGCGTGTTGTTTCTGTCTTAACCCATACTTTATTTGCTAATGTATCTTTGTGGAATGTAATTAATTTATTTTCATAATTCATTCCTTTATTTGCTCCTGCATCATTAACTTCTAAAGGAACTTGGGATAATTTATTTACAATTAAGAATTGGCGGTTTAATAAGCTATCTGGAATTTCAAAATACACATCCGTTTTTACTTGAATTGTATTGAACATTCCCTTCTTATAAGTTCCTTTCTTTAGTAAATCAGCATAGTTGTTTTTTTTACTATCTGTTGAATCCTTTTCTTTGGTAACTTCTTTTTCAGCTTTTGGTGTTGCTTTCTTTTTTGGAGCCAAGGCATAAGTTGCCTGTGATAGCCCACAAGAAAGTAGTAATGCACTGATAGTTAGTTTTACCGCGTTTTTATTCATTCCTATTTAAAGTTATAGTTAAATTACGCTAAAGCTACTCACCTTAATTTTAAGCATAAAATTTTAAAGAGTGAATGGATTGAAAAATGGAGTGAATGGTTGTTTTTTAAATTAGAATAAAGGTAAGATACACACAAAAGTATCTCCTTCTTGTCTTGCTATAAAATCAGTTTTATTGTAATATTTATAAATTGATTGTAAGTATTTTAAACCAAATAACTCTCCTTGTTGATGAGACTTTTTAGGATTGTAATTGTTAGTTACAATAATATAATCTCGTTCAATAATGACTTGAATTAGTAGCGGATTTTCAGTTGTTGCAATATTGTGTTTTAGTGCATTTTCAACTGTAATTTGCAATGCTAAATAAGGGATTTTTTTATCTGTATGATTGCCATTCTTATTAACTAATTCAAAGTGTAATTCTTTTGAAAATCTAATCTGTTGTAGTGTAATATATTTTTGAATAAAGGTTATTTCGTCATTCAAATCAACGATATTATCTTCGGGAGGGGTAATTAGGTAACGATATGTTTTGCTCAGATTTAATGTGAATTTTTGTGCAGTATCTGGATTAATATCAATGAGCATATAAAGTGAGTTTAATGAGTTAAACAAGAAATGCGGATTGATTTGATTTTTTAGTTGTTGTAACTGCATTAACGCTTTCTCTTTATTTACTTTTTCGTTTTCTATTGCTAATTCTTTTTTCTCTAAGTGCGCACGTTTGTTAGCTTGGCTAAAAAAATAAAAAAGTACTACAATTAAAGAAACAGTTGTAATAAAGATAAGTATAGTATTTCTTTGAATAGGTTTTACATTGTCGTCTACATTAAACTTTGGAAAATTAACTGTGATATACCCTTTGAAGTTCTTAGAGTTAAAAGGGCTTATAAAGCGAAATACTTCTAAATTTAAGTATTCAGACAGTACTACAGGAGGTTCTTTTGCTTTAAAGGAGCTAATAGTATCTTGTGGTTTTAGACTTGATAACTCAAATACATTTTTTCCTATTATACTTATCTCAGGATGATAAATACACAATCCTTCTTTGGTGAATATATATGCATAATTAGGAGTTGAAACATCTATTGTAGTCAAATATTTATGAAAACTTTCCATATCTAAAGTAATCCCATAGATTAATTTATTGCCATCTTCTAAAGAGCGACTATTGTAAATCAGCCAATAGTAATGGTTGTCTTTAACAACAAAATTGTTTACTACCGAGGAGGTTGGATTAGCTAAGATTGTCTTCACAAAAGTGTGGTCATTGTGAAATTGTCTATTGGCACCAAGATAATAATCAATAACTTGGTTTTGTTCGTTAATAACCAAAAACCAATTCAAGCGAATTATATTTCCGTTGTTATAAACTTTTGACAAAACATCAAATTTCATCTTTAGGTCTTGAATAGAGCTTGTTTCAGTAATTTCACCTAAGGATAAGAGATGTTCATCTAAATTCTGAAACTCCATTTCAAGAGCACCTAATTTTTGATAAAAGTTTTTTTGTGTAATATATTTATAGGTTTCTTGATTACTGTTATTGATAGACGAACTCAAGAAGTAAATAGAAATCATTGTTATAGCTAAAATAGCTGTTCCAATTGCAATAAAGGCTTTTCGAGAAATGTATCTGTTGTTAGGTGTTTTCAAAAGGGGACTTAGATTTATTACTAATAAATTAGATACGGTTTACGTTTTTGTTTGAAATTTTCCAAACCATTTTGCCAAGTACTTCTGATTTGTTGCTCAGTTTTACCAGCAATAATTTGTTCTTTTAATGATTTAGTCCCTGCTAATTTAATAAAGAAATTATTGAAAAAATTAGTTTTATTTTTAGAACTCTGATAAGCTTTTAACAACCATTTAATTTCGAGTTTAGTTACGTCTTCTTCTTGAGATAAGTTCTCTCCATAACATAACTTACCATTGTTCATTGGGTCTTTAGCACCAGCATTTGGTTTTGGTGTAAAAGTGTAGGGCATATTAGTTAAGAAAGGAGAACCATATACTTGAAATTGTAAGTTTGTACCTCTACCAGAACTAACATTTGTTCCTTCAAAGAAACATAAACTTGCATATAAGTTTATCGCTTTTTGATTAGGTAAGTTTGGAGAAGGAGGTACAGGTAATGAATAAGTAATACTACGATTGTAGTTTGTATTTGGCACGATTGTTAAGTTACATTGTACACCTTTATTCAACCATTTTTCACCATTAATCATCTGAGCGTATTCACCAATAGTCATTCCGTGCATAGCAGGAATTGGATGCATACCAACGAAACTCTTATTTTCCATTTCTAAAGTGGGACCGTCTACTATACCAATATTGGGATTAGGACGATCTAATACAATAAGAGGAATGTTGTTTTCAGCACAAGCTTCCATCAAGTAATGTAATGAAGAAATATAGGTATAAAAACGTGCACCTACATCTTGTAAGTCAAAAAGCATAATATCAATTCCAGCTAAGTGTTCTTTAGATGGTTTTTTACTATTTCCGTATAAAGATATAATTGGTAACCCTGTTTTAATGTCTTTACCATCTTTAATTAATTCACCTGCATCAGCATTTCCTCTAAAACCGTGTTCAGGTGCATATATTTTTTTCACAGCTATATTATTAGCTAAAAGAAAATCAACAATAGAAGTATCATAATTATCAGTAGATGTATTGCTTCTGATAACTCCTGTTTGATTAGTCAGAATTCCTATATTCTTGTTTTGTAATTTGTCAAAATACAATGCTGTGTTTTCAGCACCAACTAATAAAGTAGTGTCAATGCTTTTTGCAAGAGGCTTTTTATTTGTAGCACGACAATTTACATTTAAGCAAGAAACCAATAGACATACTAAGAATAAAAATGTATTTTTGAACGTTGAATTTGATACCATATTTACTTTGAAATTAGAATATTTTATAACCAAACGTTTAGTTACGTCAAGTAATTATAAAAGTAGTATTTCTGCTCCAATTATAAAAATTGCAATAACTGCTATTGCTTTAGGGATTATTATGATGCTAATATCCGTAGCTACTGGTTTGGGTTTGAAGTACAAAATTAGAGATAAAATCTCAGCTTTTAGTGGTCATATCATTATTACTAATTATGATAGCAATGTAAGTGACTTAACTTTGAAACCTTTAGATAGAGATATTGTTAATTCTGATGCCTTTAAAAAGGTAGATGGGATTGAACAAGTACAAGTATATGCATCAAAGGCTGGTATTATTCGTACTGAGACTGCTTTTGAAGGAATTATTTATAAGGGTGTAGATTCGCTTTATAACCTTGGAGAAATAAAAGACTATCTTGTTGCTGGTCGTTTACCAGAAATGGGTAATACAATGAGTAATGAAGTGTTGCTTTCTCAATATATGGCAGATCGTTTGCATTTAGATGTAGGTGATAAAATGACTACGTACTTTATGAAAGAGTGGGGAAATAAAGTACCTAATGTTCGTCAGTTTGATATTGTTGGTATATATAATTCAGGTTTACAACAATTCGACGCTAATATTGTTATTGGAGATTTGAAACACGTACAGCGTTTAAATAGATGGAACGAAAATGAGATTGGTGGTGTAGAAGTATTAGTTAAGAATTTTGATGAAATAGATAAGAAGGGAAGTGAGTTGTATTTAGAGTTACCATCTACAGTAGACAGCAAAACGATTACAAATAAATATTCTAATATTTTCGGATGGATTGAAATGTTTGACTTTAATATTATGGTTATTATTATCATTATGGTTGCTGTAGCATCAATTAATATGATCGTTGCCTTATTAGTTTTAATATTAGAACGCACTCAAATGATTGGTATTTTGAAAGCATTAGGTGCTAATAATTGGTCTATTCGTAAAATGTTTTTGTACAATGCAGTGTATTTAATTGTGAAAGGACTTATATATGGTAATGTTATTGGTTTAGGGGTCTTAATGATTCAGAAGTATACAGGCATTATCAAATTAGATCCAGTAGCTTATTATGTTAGAGAGGCTCCTGTGTTAATTCGCTTTACAGATGTATTGTTGTTAAATATTGGAGTTATAGTTATAGCAATGTTGGTGTTATTGATACCATCTTATATGATTACGAAAATATCGCCTGTAAAAGCGATACGATATGATTAGAAAAATAAAAGAATATGTTCACAACCGGTTATAAATTATGTTTATAACCGGTTTTTTTTTGAGTACTTAAAAAGTAAGCTGTATCAGTGTTTGTTAGTACAAATATTAAGATAAATGAGAAAGAGAGACTTATATTTATGTGAGTTTGATATAAGAAAAGGGTTTAATAAAAAAAAGGTTAGTTTAAAGTGCTTTACTTTCACATTGAAGGATTCAATATAAGGGTACATATTCCTTTTTAATCTTCAGTCTAATTATGTTGCCTTATGCATAGTTGATGACCAGACCAGTAATTTGTTCTTAGTATCTCAATTAATTAAAGGGGAATTAAAGTAGTATCATTACAGGCTTCTTTGATACTTGTTTCGGACAAGCACCACTCAAGTACCACACTTCTTCGGTAAAAAGGCTTGTTTTCCGAACTTCTGTGGTACTTGAGTGGTAGATGTGTCGAACATAGTACGTGTAAAACTACCCTATGATATGTTCTTTATCACAATAACAATCCAATGTATTATATTTTAAATCTTCGTTTATTATGTTTCTTGTAAAAAAAGGATGTTTGTACGTAGTCCCCATAAAAGCTTTTAATTAAGACATTAACGATATTGTGAATTAAGATAGACTAATAGTTTCAGTCGTAATCACATTATATTATCATATCTAACGTATAAATATCATCTGTATCTATAATTTTTTAGTCGTGTTAGGTATATTATTTAGTATAAGGTATATTTTTAGAAAGGTGTTATTAGTAATAAATTTCATCTATTGTTGTATATTTTATTTCAATTATGTGAATTATATATAATATAGTTATTTGTAATTATTCTATTTTACTATAGTCGCATTTATTTGAACTGAGTCTAAATAAATTAGTTTACATTCTAATTCTTGTCTAATTTTGTCGCGAAGTTTCAAATTTATATTTAATGACACGTTTACATAAGGTATTGTCAATAGCTTTAGTGCTTTGTGCCTTTTTTTGTAGTTCTCATATTTTTGGTCAAGATAAAGGAATAGACTTAACTATTTCTATACAAGATGAATATAAACAATCGATAAGTGATGTAACTATTCTCGTGAGTAGTGCTACAAAAGAGTTGGTAGGTATTACAAATACTAAAGGGATTGTAGATTTTAAGTTGTCTGCGGACAATTATAGAATAGAGGTTACACATATTGGATATGAGAGTTCTACAACACAAATTAATTTATTGCAAAAGAAGGCCATTACTATTCAGTTAACTTCTTTATCTAATATTTTACAGGAGATGGTAATTACTGCAAAAGAGGGGAAGGGATTGACTTCTACCTCGGTAATAAATCGCCAAGCGATGGAACACTTACAGCCTTCAAGTTTTTCAGATTTGATGGAACTTCTTCCTGGTGGACAAGCAAAAGATCCTGTATTGACGGGTAAAAACCCTGTGTTACTCCGCGAAACAGGTAAACAAGGGTATGACACTGGTTCTCTTGGTGTACAGTTTATATTAGATGGAAATCCTATTAATTCTAACGCTGATTTACAAGTTTCTTCTTATCAGGAACAAATGTTGAGTAGTGGTAAGGTTGATGCTAAGCGAAATACAATTGGAACAGGAGTAGATATGCGTACTCTATCAACAAATGATATTGAAAGTGTTGAGATAACAAGGGGTATTCCTACTGCTGCTTATGGTGATTTAACGTCTGGATTAATTCAAATCAAAAGAAAGATTGGTTATACGCCTTTACAAGCTCGTTTTAAAGCAGATGGTTTTAGTAAGATGTATTATGTTGGAAAAGGGGTAGACACACGTAGTGGTTGGAAGCTAAATCTAAGTATGGATTATCTTGATGCAAAGAATGAACCGACTAATACATTGGAAAATTATAAACGTATTTCTACTTCTTTTCGTACGGAGAAGTCTTTTGTTGTTAATGGATATGATTTAATATGGAATGCTAATTTGGATTACAATAGTACTATTGATAATGATAAATTTGATCCAGATAGTGGTTATGCACGTACGGATAGGTATAAAAATACAAGACAAAATATAAGTATAGCTAATAACTTTAAATGGGAGTTTGATAAAGAGAATGTGTTTAAAAAGATTACTTTGAATACTGCTTTTTCTCAAGGAATAGAGGACATAAAAGGAACTACATTTGTACAACAAACTGGTTTTAAAGCTATTTCTACAAGCCGTGAAACTGGGATTAACCAAGGATACTACTTGCCATTGTCTTATGTGTCAGACTTTAGAACAGAAGGACGACCAGTAAACATTAATGTTAAGTTACAAACAGAGTTAGGGATTAATACAAGTGGTATTGCTCATAATATTGAAACGGGAATTGACTTTAGATATTCTAAGAATAATGGCAAGGGGGAAGTTTACGATCCTTTGCTTCCACCATCTAAGGGACTTGTAAATAGTAGAACACGACCATTCTCAGATATTCCCGCTTCTCAGATATTAGCTGGATTTATTGGGGATAGGATGGAATATGAAACAGGTAATCACCATTTTCAGCTATACACAGGTGTGCGTTTATCTAAGATGTTGGGAATTGAAAGTGATTTTAGTACAAGTGATAGGGTATATGCAGAACCTCGTGTTAATTTTCAATGGGGACTTCCGGATGTTAGGTTAGGACAAGATGTGTTGAAAACAGATGTTACATTAGGATATGGTGAGTTGTATAAACAGCCTACGCTTTCGTTGCTGTATCCAAATGATAGATATTTTGATATGCTTGAAGTGAATTACTTTGATCAAGTAAATAATAATAGTTACGCACAGTTTAACACTTTTAAGTTGAATACGGAAAATCATTCGTTAGTTGCCGCTAAGAATATAAAGAGAGAAATTCGCCTTGATTTATCTTATAAAAAGCACAAGTTGTTTGTGACTTATTTCAACGAGCGTATGAATAATGGGTTTAGGGATGTGAATTACTTTAGAGGGTTTGAATACAAAAAGTATGAGACGACTGGATTGCAGTGGAACGATGATTTAGGGCATCCTAATTTAGAGGGAACATTATACGAAGATAGATTACTACATTATCAATATAGTATGCGTGAAAATGGAAGTAATACGTTTAAAGATGGGATTGAATTCGGGTATAGTTCACCGAGAATTGAGGGAATTAATACACGTTTTACTTTAAATGGAGCTTGGTTTAAAACAATATATTCTAATAGTTCTGATTTTTATTATCGTCCAGGAATTACATTGAACGGAAAGGATTATCCTTATGTCGGAATTTACGCTGATGATAATGGGTATAAGAAATCATCTATGGTTTATAACCTTGTTATTGATACGTATGTGCCGAGTATTGATATGAATATTTCAGCTTCTTTACAAGGGGATTTGTTTAGAAGAGAACAAATGCTAAATCGCGTAGCTGAACCGTATGCGTATTTTGGATTTGACAATGAGGTACACTCATTTACAGAAGAGGATAAAACAGACCCAATGCTACAAAATTTAGTAAGAAATGTTTCTACTACTGATGGGATGCAAACACGATTGCCTTTTACGTTTAATGCTAATTTTAAGGTGTCTAAACGAATTTATAAATCAGTGAAAGCCTCAATGTTTGTTAATAGGCTGTTTACACACTACCAATCATATACTTTAAATGGCGTGAAAGTAAACAGAAAGGATACTGAAGGTCCTTATTTTGGAATGGAGATTAATTTTAATATTTAAGAATACAATAGAGATGAAGTTAAGAGTACTATATATTTTGCTAACTGTTTTTACTTTGGGTATTTCAGTTTCTTCTTGTTTGAGTGATGATGATGTTACTGCTGGTGTAAATCAATCTACAATTGTTTCTATCAACTTTAAAGCAAATGGAGTAAAGGAGTTTAAAGAACTGGACTTAGAATTTACAGAGATTAATACGGGGTTAGTGACAAAAGAACAAGTGGTAGGTGTGTCGTTTTATTCTATTGCATTACCTACTGGAGCTTACCGTATGTCAGTTGAGGGTGCTGCTTTTTTAGAGGATGGAGAGGAAATCAGAGTAGGTGGTGTAAATGATAAGTTAGATGCTTCAGGACAAGTGCTAAATTTAGTGGTTGATTTGAGAGTTAAACAGTTCAGCAAGGATTTCATTTTTGAAGAAATATTTTTTACAGGTGTGAAAACATTGGAAGGGAAAGCATATAACTCAGGGCAATATTTTAAGATAGTAAATAATACGGATGAGGTGTTATATGCGGATGGATTGTTAATTTGTAAGTCAGAGTTTTTGACTACGACAGATAATAATGAGACACCTAATGTTTTTGATAGTGCTTTTCCTGTTGATGGCGTATTAATGTTACCCGGAAAAGGAAAGGATTATCCTGTAGAGCCTGGAGATTTTATTGTAGTTGCTGATAATGCTCAAAATCATAGAACAGTAAACATCCCTGGTCCAGATTTGACTAATGCTGATTTTGAATTTCCTATAACAGAGAGTCCCGCAATTAACCAGCCAGATAACCCAAATGTGCCTAATGCGATTGTAGTTTATACAAATATGAAATATAGTATGTTTATTATGCATAACAGAGGGTATAAAGGACATGTATTGGCGCGTTTACCTGAAGGTGAAAGTGTGGAGTCTTGGTTGGCTAATCATAAGTATGATTATTCTTATGTGAATGCTACAGGTAAGGAAACGAAAAAGTCTACTTATAAAATTCCGAATGCGTGGATTGTCGATGGGGTAAATAGTAGTATTGCTCCTAAGTTTCAACGTTTGGTAATGGGAGCATCTTTAGATAGTGGCTTTTCTTATTGTGGTTCGTCTGAAAGTGATGATACGCGTTTTGGTAAAGCGATAAGAAGAAAGTCATTAGGACAGAATACTGCAGGGCGTAATGTTTATAAGGATACTAATAATTCGACAGTTGACTTTGTGCCAGATAGCCCAGCAAGTTTGCTTAATGGAATTAGTCACAAGTAAAAAGAGGTTGTTGTGGAATTTAGATATAAAAAATTGGTTAGTGTTCTTTGTGGGGTGTTTTCTTTAGGAGGCTACGCGCAAACAAAAGATACATTGTCTTTCTATAATAAGATAGAAAACCAATACAGTGCTGAACGCGTGTTTAGTGAATCATTTTTTACTAATAAAGCAAGGATGACCGTGTATAGTGATTTGTCTTTTTCTGAGTTAGGTGTAAACTACCAGCAGGATAAGAAGGATGCGTACGTGTTACAAGATGGTGATGGGTTAGAAGGTTTTAAGATTAGTACTAATTCATTTCAACGTTTGAAAGGGAATAAAGTGGTTTGGGGAAGCGCTTCTTATATGAACCAACGCCAGCAGAATATGGTTTGGAATGAAAGTTTAGATAAGGATATAATTGGTCCATATGTCGTTGCTGATTCTGTAGGAGGAACAATGAAACAGGAAGTTTATCAGTTTGCCGGTGGTTTTGCTAAGCAATGGAATAGATGGGTACTTGGAGGGGAAGTGAATTATGTAGCTAAAAATGGATATAGACAAGTAGACCCACGGTCAAAGAATACATCCTCTATTTTTAAAATGGACCTTGGAATTGATTACAACTTTTATCGAGATTATGAAATTGGAGTGTTTGGACATTTTAATAAGTACACACAAAATAGTAGTGTGAAATTTGTAAGCGAAATCAGTAAACCATATGTGTATCATATGAGTGGATTGGGGAGTTATAACTATTTTTTTAGTGGTGCTAAAGATTTGGTTTCTACTTTTGAGGGATTTGGATACAATGTTGGAGCTACTTTAGCAAAGAGTAAAAATAAGAGTTTTGTGTTACAAGGGGTAATAGGAAAGTTTAATCTAACAAAGAATAAAGGTGATTCAGGTGTTGATGCGTATGATTTGGCGAAGTTAGAAACAACGACTTATACAGTTAGTGGATTAAAGTTTTTTGACTTTGGTCAACATAGGGTAGGAATGAAGATGAACTATTGGTTAAAAGAGGCTATTGGTACAGAGTATTTCTACACACAGAATGCAAAGATAATAACGCGATTAGCTGAGAAAGAATTGTATAAATACATTGAGAGCAATTTCTTTAGTGAGTTATTTTATCAGTATAAAGATGAGGTAAATCGCTTGGTTGCTATTCCTTTTTTTGGAGTTGAACAAAATAGTGAACGCAGAAAAGATACTTTTGCAAAACAACGTTTTACATATATTCACTTTGGATTGACTATAGATTATATGCGACAAATATCTAAGTCTGGTGTTTTAAATGTAAAACCGTACGTCAAGGTTAGAAATGTCAAGGAAAGTACGAATAAGTTAATGGATTTTCCTTCTCAAAAAGGTGTAACAGAAATGTTGTATTCAAACTTTGAGGTTATGAATGCGAATTATAAACAAATAGGTTTGGTAGCTCGTTATGATTTGCAGTTAGAGAAGGTCCCTGCTTTTTATGTACAAGCACAAGTAGAACAAACAAAATATAACATTAATAAATCAAATAATTATATGGGAGTAGCAGTTGGTGTTACTTTCTAACAGCAAATAGAATACAAAATGAGAAAGGTAGTTTTTTTATTATCTGGTGTTTTGGCTTTTGGTTTGGTAGGTTTTAATACTATTGTTGAGAAGTTAGTAGGAAGCGATGATCCTGCTTATTTAGCAATTATAGATAGTTATAAAAAACCAATAGCAGAATGGCCTAAGCCTATTATTGACGAGGGAGTAAAATGGGAGGAGTTGAGTAGTATTAAACGTGATTCTACATTTTTTGAGGTGCAAGATAAAGCTGAGGTGGTTCTTGGTAAACTATTGTTTTTTGATCCAAAGTTATCTAAGTCTGATCAGATTTCGTGTAGCACTTGCCATGATCCTGAATTAGGGTGGACAGATAGACGAATGGTAGCTTTAGGACACGATCATTTAAAAGGACCAAGAAATACACCTTCTTTGTACAATATCGCAGAGAGAGCTTCTTTTTTTTGGGATGGTAGAGCATCTTCTTTAGAGGAACAGGCAGCAGGACCTTTAAGTGCACATAATGAGATGGCAATCGATATAGTTGATTTACCTATTAAATTACAAAAAATTGAAGGCTATAAAACATATTTCGAAAAGGCTTTTGGTGATAGTGAAATTACATATGAGAGAATAGTTGGTGCAATTGCTTCATTTCAACGTACTATAAAGAGTCAGCCAAGTAGATTTGATGCTTTTGTTGAAGGAAAGTATAATGCATTGACTGAGCAAGAAGTTTATGGTTTACATATTTTTCGAACAAAGGGCAGATGTATGAATTGTCATAATGGAAAGTATTTTACAGATGAAGATTTTCATAATATTGGGTTGACTTATTATAAACGTCAATACCAAGATTTAGGAAGATATGAAATTACTAAGAACCTTGATGATGTTGGTAAATTCAAAACACAAGGATTAAGAGACTTATTATTGACAAGGCCTTGGATGCACAATGGATTATTTGATGATTTGGAGGGGATTGTAAATATGTACAATAGCGGTATGAAAATGATTAATCCGACAGCAGAAAAAAAATTAGCAGATCCTTTATATCCTGTTACTGATTCATTAATGAAACCATTAGAATTAAATAAGGAAGAAATTAAAGCATTGGTTGCGTTTCTTGAGTCTTTGTCAGGAAGTAAGTATAAAATGAGACGTCCTGTATTTCCAAGAGAGTAAAAGAAATAAAGAAAATAAAAAGACAATACTATATTTTAGTATTGTCTTTTTTTGTTGAGGTGGATTATAAAAAGTTAGTTTTGTAATTGATTTTTTTAAATTTTGTTAAGAAATGAAGTGAATACTAATTTCAAGGTCTGTATTTTATTACTTGTATATGTAGAAAAAATGTATCTTTTTTACTGCTTATATGAATTGAGAAAGTATTCAGATTATTTATTGTGAGATTTATGGAATACTGAAAAGTTTATGTGGTTTTAGGCTGTGTGAGCTAAAATCTTTTGGTAAATTAGTGAGATTTGAAAAACTAAAAAATTATGCCTTTAAAAATATATCCAGAATATCCGTTGGACGAGTTAGAACAATTGGTAATTAATGGTGTTAAAGTACCTTTTGGTGAATTTTTGGTATATAGAGATATTGTTGAGTCCCTTTCCAAAAGTAAGTATGATTGGTATGTATGGTACAGTATGAAATTACCTTTTCACGATAATAGTAATGTAAAACGAGCAAAAGCTGATGCTGAGCTTGATTTTATTATTGTGTCAGAATTTGGTGTGATAGTTTTAGAAGTAAAGGGTGGAAATATATTTGTAGATCAAGGAAGATTCTGTTTTAAAGATGGAAGAAGAAAGAAATGGTTAAATCAGAATCCTTTTGAACAAGTTAAAGGGTATAAGTATACCTTGATGAATAAGGTTTTTCCAAACTTTAAACATGTACAGTTTTGTGAAGCAGTATCATTTCCTACTACAAAAATAGCAATTGAGAACACCATTTATGATTCTCAATTAATTTATAGTGATTTTACGAAAAAGGATAGGTATAAGAATATTGAGAAATTCTTTTTACATATCTATGAATATACAAAGAATAGATTAGAAAGTATTCACCCTATTCGGTTTTCAAAGCTTACTAAAGCAGAAATATCAACGATTATAAATACGTTTAACCCTGTTGTACAGGATACAAACTTGTTTCAAACTTATGACTCTTTAGAGTGGTTGAAAGAGAGGAATTTAGAGATACTATATTCTCTTTCAGAGAACCCTCGTTTGATGATTGAAGGAGCTCCTGGTACTGGAAAAACAACGATGGCAATGGCTTATGCTGAAATGCAAGTAGGGCGTAAAGGAATCTATTTGTGTTGGAATGCACTATTGTGTGGGTATAATGCTCAACGTTTTAAAGCGCTAAATGTAAATATTGACTGTATTACGATGACTCAGTTTATAGTTGATAATTTACCTGGAATAAATGAAAGTGAGCTGTTTTATTTAGAACCTGCTAAATTTGCGGTTTTTATAAAAGAAACTATTGATTTTCTTCAAAGTGAAAATAAATTGCCTAATTATGATTATATGATTATTGATGAGGCTCAAGATCTGTTTGATAGGAATTTGCATTTAATGATGCATAAGTTGTGTGGAGATCATAATGGTATGAAGCAAGGGAATATTATCTTGTTGTATGATTTGGATCAAAGTTTCTCGCTTTTTGGACGTGATGTTTCGGATTATGCTTATTTTATGAAGGAGTATTTCACGCATTTTAAATTACACAAAGTAAGACGTAGTGCTCAAAAAACTCAAATACGTCAAATAGCAGAACATATTCAAGCGCATCCAGAAGAATGGGATGATGTAATGCATCATAAAGAATATGATGAAATAGATTTACGCTCGTTTCAAACTCGCGAACAATTACAAGAGGCAATGGAGGTTTTGATAAGAAATATTAATGATCCTAAGTCGTCTTTGAAAGCTGAAGATGTGATTGTTCTTGTACAAAGTAAAGTTTGGCAACGTAGAAATAACGTTGCAGATTTAATTCTTGAATTAGGAATGGAGGAATTGACTACTGCTAACTTAACATTAAAGCCTACTAAATTACAGTATACAACAGCTGTAAAGTTTAAAGGATTGGAACGCAAGAATGTTATTTTGATAGTAGATAAACCGAATAAATTAACACCGTATGAATGGTATATTGGCTGTACTCGTGCAATTGAGAATTTGTGTATTTGGCAGTTACATACATACCAGGAACATGAATTAATAGAAGGAAAGTACCAATTGAAAAAGACAGAGGGAGGTAAGAAATAATTGAATTTAATATATGGGAGTTGCTGAGTTATTAAAAAAGCGAAAAGAAGAGTTAGCGAATAGAAATATTTTAGAAGGTGAAAAATTTTTAAAAGAGTTTTCGAAATTAGAGAATGTAATTGTATTACCTGAAGGAATTGCATATCAAGTACTTTCTTTAGGGACTGGTGAATTTATTAAGTTGGAAGATAAGTTTGAGTGTCATTATGAAGGGGTTAATGTAAATGGTGATGTTTTTGATAGCTCTATTCAAAGAGGCAGACCTGCAGTATTTATGTTGAATAAGTTGATTAAAGCTTATCAAATCGTAGTTCCTAAATTGCCAATAGGAACAAAATTCAAAATGGTAACTCCTGCTGAATACGCTTATAAGGATGAGTATATTAGCAAGGAAATTGGTCCGAATAGTACATTGATATTTGAAATTGAATTACTGAGAACTGTAAAAGAATAAATGTTAAAAGCCACTGATCAATCAGTGGCTTTCTTATTTAAAGATTAGGGAGAATTGTATAGTAAGTACAATTCTGATTTTGGAAATTATTTATGATGCAATTTTGTTTATTTTTCTAAACTGATTAGGTGTAAGTCCTGTTTCCTTTTTAAAGGATGCTGAAAAGTAACCTGGACTTTGAAATCCTAATGTAAATGCTATTTCGGTTATTGACCATTCTGTATAATGTAATAAGTTTTTAGATTCTGAGATAATACGATCTTTAATACATTGGGATGTAGATATGTTTAATGATTTATTAACTGTATAATTTAAATAATTTATGTGAACATTTAATTTGTCAGCAAAATATGAAGGTTTGTTTGCCTTTAATTTGTTCCCATTCTTAGTGACAGGAAATTGCATTTCTAATAAATCTAAAAAATTTTGACAAACACGTCCTTTATCTACATTTTGTTTGTCCCAAGTTTGAATTGGCTGTATTTTATAGTTCTTGTAAATTAGTAATTCAATTAACCTTCTTACTTGTTCACTTTTAGAGGGAAAGCAGCTATTAAGTTCTTCTTCTATTTTTTCAACAATTATTCTAACAAACTCTTCGTGTTTTTCATTTAATAATAATAAAGGAAAGCTTTTTACAGAATTATTAAGTTTATATAGTAATTGATTATTAAGTCCCAAGAGGCTTTTTTCAAATAGGACTGATATAACAGCAGGTTGTTTAATTTTTAAATTTATTTCTTTTGAAGCACTTGGAATAGAAAAGAATAAACAGGGCTTTTTTATTTCTTTTGTAGTGTATCCATTATAATAACTGGCTTCTTCTTTTACATATGAAATAGCATATAGATTGCTATTTTCAATAGGTAACATCAGCATCTCATCTATAGAATGCTTAATAACATAAATATTATTTGTCATTGGCCAATTATTAAATTGGTTTTCTCCATCTGCGTGAATTATATTTTTATTTTGCATCATAACGATAAGTTTTATTTGTTAAATAAATATTGCTTGATTATGTAAAAATAAATAATATTATATCTTATTGTGTTGTGTATTTCGTGTTATTTGTTGACTTTTTTGCTTTAAAATTTACTTTAATTATTATTTATTTGTATTTTTTGCTTTTATAACACAATAATGTTAATTTGCTTTTGTGTTATTTAGTATAAGCAATTTAACTTGTAATGTTTTTTTGCTGTTGAATTAATAAACATAGATTTTATAAGAAAAGTAATTTCTTATCATTAATTCGAGGATAGGCTTGTTAGGTTAGATAACTATAGTTTTATGGAAGTAGATAGAAACAATTATTTATAACATTATAATAGACTTGCTAATTGTAAAAAGCCAAGTAGTTTTCTTTTTTTTAGTTATAAAGTAAAATAAATTGAATGTATTGATTTGGGGTAATTGCAATTTTTAGGGATATTTTTTATATATTGTGCACCTTAAATATTTTTTTAGTTTAAAAAATGTAGAATTTACACCTAAAGTTTGTAGCTTTTATAAGCTATTGTTTATTCTCTTTTAGCGACTTATAAATAGAATACAAATATGATTACAATGAAAAAAAAATCAGCACTAGATGCCTTAATAATAGGTTTTGCCTTATTCGCAATGTTTTTTGGAGCGGGGAATATTATTTTACCACCAATTATAGGTTTAGTAAGTGGAGGAGATTGGAATTTTGCAGTATCAGGTTTTTCAATTACAGCTATTTTAGCTCCTTTTTTAGGAATAATAGCGGTGTTGATTTCTGGTGATGAGTTTACTGATTTAGGAAAGAGAATAAACAGTTTGTTGGGTTGGATATTGGCAACTGCTATTATTTTGAGTATTGGACCTTTGGTAGCTATTCCTCGTACAGCTGCTACTACGTATGAAATTGGCGTTTTAGCTATTTGGCCTGATTTTAGTCCTATAATATCATCTGTTATATTTTTTGCTATAACTTTAGTTTTGTCTATTTCTCCGTCTAAAGTTGTTAATATAATCGGTTCATATTTAACGCCTTTGCTTTTATTACTTTTGGTGTCAATGGTTATATTAGGGATTATAAAGCCTATTGATACTACTGCTTTATTAGAAAGAAGTAATGATGATGCTTTTAGACTTGGTTTTTCTGAAGGATATCAAACGATGGACGTTTTAGCTTCTGTTATTTATGCTGGTATTATTATATCTGCTGTAAAATCAAAAGGCTATGTAAAATTAGAAGAAAAAACTAAGGTTACTTTTATGGCTGGGTCTGTTGCTATTTTCTGTTTGTTGTTTATTTATGGAGGATTAGTTTATTTAGGAGCAACTTCTGGTTATCCTATTGGAGAGCATCTGAAGAGAACTGAATTGTTATTACATATTTCAAATGGTGTGTTAGGTACACAAGGTACTTTTGCTTTATCTCTTTGTATAGCGTTAGCTTGTTTAACTACTGCAATAGCATTAGTATGTGCAACAGGAACTTTCTTTAGTCAACTTACAAAAGGATTTTTGAGTTATCGTTTAGTAGTAACTATAACGTGTGTTTCTTCTGCAATTTTAGCAGTTAACGGTGTAGATAGTATTATTGATTATGCAGCTCCTTTTTTAGGAATTATTTATCCTATTACATTGACATTGATTATTTATATGGTGGCCTTTGGAAAGAGAGTAAAACGTAGAGCTCCTTTTGTCGGAGCAATAATAACTACTGCTATTGTTGCATTGATTCAGTTTAGTTCATTTATTTCATTGAAATATGATTTCGTTGATTTCTCTGAAAAGGCAAGTAGTTTTATAAAATGGTTACCAATGAGTAGTTATGATGTGCCTTGGTTAATACCTTCACTGATTGCTTTTGTTACTGTTTATGTCTTTGATAAATTTTTATTCAAACAAGTAAACGATTAATATATAACAAAAAATCCACTTCAAACTGAAGTGGATTTTTTGTTATAGTGATATTTTAACTCCTTGTGACGGAAAAATGTAGTTGAGATTATATATATTACCTTTTGTTAATTCTTGTTTTATTTGTTCTATTTGCTTGCCACTTGGCTTAAGATGGGTAACAATTATATTTAAGTTTTCTAAAGCTTGCTTACCCGTGTACTTTGATAAATTTCCTATTTCTTCAATAAGTAAATTTGGAGTTAAATGTCCATAAAGTTTATCTTCTGGTTGGCTATTACTAAATGATACTTCTATCATAATAGTTTGTAGATTTTTGTTGATTATAAGGGGCGCTATATACTCCCAAATAGTGTTTAAGTGATTTGTTTTTTCTACTCTATCTGCTCCAGTATCTCCAAAGTATAAAATATATTCATCATTATTTCTGATTAATATTGCTGAACTTTTCTGTGGATTAACATGACTTAGTTCAAAAACTTCAGCAGTTAATGGTGTATTGTTTATATTGAAAGCTACCATTGGCTTTACTCTACTGTAAGTATAACGCGCTATTATAGGAGAATCACCTTCATTCCCAAAGTTTGACCAGGATGCATTTGTGAAGTAATTGTTTTTGAAAATATCAATTACAAAAGGTAATGCATAAATTGGTTTGTGACTATCTTCAGGGGAGTTTATAATTAGTCCTGATAGATGGTCTAAATGGCCATGTGAAATAAAATATCCTTTGATATATTCTTTAAGAATTGTTTCATTGGTAACATTAAAAGTTTTATGTTCAATTGCTTTATTTATACCACTGCGTATTGTTCCGGCATCTAACGACAGGTAGCTATTTGTATTCTCCACTCCGATTAAATATGAGGATAGATTGCTTTCATCACCACCTCCATATACTCCTAATGGAATGATTTCTAATTTCTGAGCGAATAATGTTGTCGTACTTAATAAAATTAAAGCTATAAGTGATTTTGTCATTTTTATTATTTTCAACAAAACTACTGTATTTATTTATATAGAATGAATTTGGGTAAGTGTATTTGTTATTTTGTAATCTAAGTATAGTTTGTTACCAATTATAAATCAAATAAATTTTAAAAACATTAATGTTTTTTTTTCTTTAGCATTTATAGTAACTTTTTTTAGTGATTTTCATATCGCTATGTTATAGAAGTATAAGAGTTAAAGGGAGGGTGTGTATTATAATGATTTGTAAGAAAGTCGTTAAAAATAGAACAATGTAAGTGATAGTTAGTGAATAGTTGTTGATTTGAGGTGTATTGTCTGTTTTTTGTTGAAATATTGTAATTTGGTAATTGTTTGATTCTTATTAATTTATGAATATTTTTTATTATAAAGTATGGTGATTTATCAGTTTTATAATGTTATTTTCATTGCAACTTTACAATGTAGTATGAAATATATATAGTTGGGGCTAGTAAAAGTTTTTTGATTACAAATAAAATGTAATGAATTAAAATTTTTATATATGAAAAATACAAGAAAAGAACATGATTTCTTAGGAGAGTTAAATATTCCTAATGAATTATATTATGGTATTCAAACTTTCCGAGCTGTAGAAAACTTTAATATTACTGGCATTACTTTGCACCATGAGCCTAAACTTATTAAAGCTTTAGGATGGGTTAAAAAGGCAGCTGCTTTAGCTAATCGTGATTGTGGTGTATTAAATGATAAGATATGTGAGGCAATTTCTTTTGCTTGTGATGAAGTAATAGCAGGTAAATACGATAATCAATTTGTTAGTGATTTTATTCAAGGTGGTGCTGGTACTTCTGTAAATATGAATGCTAACGAGGTTATTGCAAATATAGCTTTAGAGTATCTGGGCTATGAAAAAGGACAATATGATTTTGTTCACCCTAATAATCATGTAAATTGTTCTCAATCTACTAATGACGCTTATCCTTCTGCTTTCCGTATTGCTTTATATCTTAAAATAGATGATTTCTGTATAGCACTTGAAAAACTTCAAAGTGCATTTCAACTTAAAGGTAAAGAATTTGATAGAGTCCTTAAAATGGGACGTACGCAATTGCAGGATGCTGTTCCAATGACTTTAGGACAAGAGTTTTCTGCTTATGCTACTACTATTGGAGAGGATTTACTCAGACTAAGAGAGGTGCAAAAATTAGTTTTAGAAGTAAATATGGGCGCAACTGCTATTGGAACGAAAGTAAATGCTCCTGAAGGATATCCAGAGTTGTGCGTAAATTATCTGGCTAAAGAAACAAATCTACAGCTTTCATTATCTCCTGATTTGATAGAAGCAACAAGTGATACTGGTGCTTATGTTCAAATTATGGGAACTCTTAAACGTGCTGCCGTGAAAATTTCTAAAATTTGTAATGATTTACGTTTGTTAAGTTCTGGTCCACGTACAGGGTTCAATGAAATTAATCTTCCTGCTCGTCAGCCAGGTTCTTCAATTATGCCTGGAAAAGTAAATCCTGTTATACCTGAAGTCGTAAATCAAACGTGCTTTTATGTTATCGGACAAGACCTAACGGTTACAATGGCCGCTGAAGCTGGACAATTAGAGTTGAATGTAATGGAGCCTGTAATTGGTTTTGCAATGTTTACTTCTTTAGATTATTTAAAAAATGCAATAGAAACTTTAGTTGATAAGTGTGTACTTGGAATTACAGCTAATGAAGAGCATTGTGCAAATCTTGTAATGAATAGTATAGGTATTGTTACTCAATTAAATCCGATTTTGGGATATGAAGCTTCTGCAAGTGTTGCAGGGGAGGCTTTAATTTCAGGAAAAAACATTCATGAAATTGTAGTTTTGGAACGTAAATTGATTTCTCAAGAGAAATGGGATGAAATTTATTCTCTTGAAAATTTAATCCATCCGAAACTAATTAATTCTTAATTTATTAAAACAATTATATTATGAAAAAAGTATTAACCTTAGTAGTTGGAATACTACTAACTTTTCAAGTTCAAGCACAGTCTAAAAACGTTGAAAAAAACACGCAACCAAGAGTAATTATTTTAGCAACTGGTGGTACAATTGCTGGTGCAGGTGAATCTTCTACTAAAGCAGCTTATACAGCAGGACAAATCGGGGTTGAAAACCTTGTGAATGCTGTTCCTCAAATGAAAAACTTCGCTCAAGTTAAAGGAGAGCAGATTGCTCAAATAGGTAGTCAAGATATGAATATCGAAACTTGGTTAAAACTGAGTAATCGTATTAATGAAATTTTTGAAAAGAATGAAGCTGATGGTGTAGTTATTACTCATGGAACTGATACTCAAGAGGAAACTGCTTATTTTTTAGAGTTAACTGTTAAGTCTGATAATCCTGTCGTTTTAGTTGGAGCAATGAGACCAGCTACTGCAATGAGCCAAGATGGTAATAGAAATTTATTGGACGCTGTAATGGTTGCTTCATCGCCAAATAGTAAAGGTGTAGGGGTTGTTACTGCAATGAATGAAGCGGTATTTGCTGCAAGAGATGTGACGAAAACAGTTACTACAAATATGGCTACTTTTCAGTCAAGAAATTTTGGACCAATCGGTTTGATTTATGATGGTAAAGTTAGTTACTATTATAAAACACTAAGATCTCCAGAACAAAAATTTGATATTAAAGGGTTGAAAACTTTACCTGAAGTTGAAGTTGTTTATGGATATGCAGATGCTAATCCAAGAGCTGTGAAAGCTGCAACTAAAGATGGTGTAGCTGGTATTGTATATGCAGGTATGGGGAATGGAAACTTTAATGCTCCTGTAGGAGATGCTTTAGAAGCTGCATCAAAACAAGGAATTATTGTATGTAGAGCTGCAAGAGCTGGTGCTGGACGTGTAACTTTATTTAATGAGGTTGATGATCAAGCGTTAGGTTTTATTGTGTCTGATGATTTAAGTCCACAGAAAGCAAGAATTTTATTGATGTTAGCTTTGACTCAAACAAAAGATCGTCAAGCTATCCAAGATATGTTTTTTAAATATTAAAATATGACTCATTAAGAGAATAGGTTATAAAGGAGCGGAATACTTAATAGTATTTATAAACGCTCCTTTTTTATACCTATCCTAATGTAGTAGTGCTAATTAAAATAGGATAGTTATGTTATTATTACAGTTTATAATCCTAATTGCAATGATCCTTATAGGGTCGCAAATGAAAGGAATTGGATTAGGTGTGATGGGAATGGTCGGATTAATGATCTTTGTTTTCGTTTTTGGAATGCGACCTGGAGATCCTCCAATTGATGTTATGCTTGTTATTATGGCTATTGTTTCTACTGCTGCAACTCTACAAGCTTGTGGAGGGTTAGATTACTTAGTTAGATTGGCAGAAAAAGTTATCCGTAGTAATCCTTCTAACATTATTTTTATTGCTCCTTTTACTGTTTATTTCTTTTGCTTATTTGCAGGTACTGCCCATCTTTTATATTCGCTTTTGCCTATTATTTCAGAGGTAGCAGCAAAAAAAAGAATTAGACCTGAAAGACCTTTAAGTATCTCTGTTATTGCTTCTCATTTAGCTATCACTGGAAGTCCAATGAGTGCGGCTACTGCAGCTTTTGCAGGTGCAAGTATATTGGCTTATCCTGGAGCATTGATAGATATTATGAAAATTTGTATTCCAGCTTGTTTAATAGGAATCTTGTTTGGATGTTTTGCTGTCTTGAAAAAAGGTAAAGAACTGGAGGATGATCCTATTTTTCAGGAAAAGATGAAGGATCCTGAGTTTGCAAAAAGTTTAGATTCAAATGAAGTTGGACCTCAGAAATCTTTGAAAAAAGGAGCTAAGTCTTCTGTTATTGTTTTTGCTATCGCTGTATTATTGATTGTCGTAGCAGGGGCTTTCCCTCAAATACTACCACAGTTTGAACCAGGTGTTGCTAACTTGGTTTTAAAAGCGAATGGTGAATTACAAATGGTAGCTGTAATTAGTATTATAACGCTTACGGCATCTGCAATAATGATGATTATTACGAAAACAAGTGCTGTTGATGTGACTAAGGTAAGTTTGTTCGGATCAATGGCTACAGCAGTTGTATCTGTTTTTGGAGTTGTTTGGATGAGTGCAACTTTTATGGCTCATAATAAAATCGCTATAAATGGATATATGGAAAGTATTGTTACTACTTATCCTTGGACTTTTGCTATCGCTGTTTTTGTTCTTGGTGCTTTAATGTTTAGTCAAGCTGCTACTACAAAAACAATGATGCCTTTAGGGATGGCTTTAGGTGTTTCTAACCCTGCTTTGATTGCTATTTTCCCTGCTGTGAATGCTGATTTCGTTTTACCTGGATATCCTACTTTACTTGCTGCTATTAATTTTGATAGAACGGGGAGTACAAAAATCGGAAAGTTTGTGGTTAACCACAGTTTTATGGTGCCTGGCTTAGTTGCAATTATAGTTGCTGTGGCAGCTGGATTTGCCTTAGGTGCTTTCTTATTATAAACACACTTTTTATAACCAAATAAAAAATATAATTATGAAAAAATCTTTATTTTTTCTTTTGATTTTGATGCAAACGGGAATGTTTGCACAGAATCAGCAAACGAGTAATGATACTATTTCAAAACCAATTATTTCAGTTGGGAAGCAAAGTTTGCTAAATAATGTTGATGTAATTATGAATATGCGTTTTGCGTACGATACGTATTTTCAAGATGGAACACATACAAATTCAGAGTTTAATAATAACCAAGTTAGACTTGAAATAAAAGGTAAAATTCACGATAAAGTGTATTTTAGATTCCGTGATAGATATACTAAGGATCCTAATGTTGGGTCTCGTGATCATATTAGTAGAGGTACTGATTTAGCGTTTATTGGTGTGGAATTATCTCCAAAAACACAATTGAATCTTGGTAAGATGAGTGCAGATTGGGGTGGTTTTGAGTTCGATTTAAATCCAATTGATATCTTGGAGTATAACGACATTTTAGAGTATGCTGATAATTTCTTGACAGGTGCTGGTATTACACACCAAGTTTCTCCGAATCATGGATTTGGTTTACAAGTGTTAAATTCACGTACTCAAAATTTTGAAGATTTATATAAAGGAACGTTACCTGAGCATATTGAAAAATCAAAAATGCACCTTGCTTATATTGGTACTTGGAGAGGTAGTTTTTTTGATGGTAAGTTAGAAACACTATATAGTTATAGCTATTTTCAAGAAGCAAAGAATAAAGCAATGAATTATTATGCTTTAGGACATAAATACCAAAATAATAATTTGACTTTGATGTATGATTTTAAATATAGTCATGAAGCAATCGACCGTAAGGGAATTGTTACAGGATTAGTAGAAAATCAAAGTGATTTTACAGCTCAAAGTGTTTCTTATATGGAAAACTGGTTAAGAATGGAGTATTTGGTTGCGCCAAAGGTTAATTTGTCAATGACTTTGATGGCGAGTAATGCTTATGGAAAAGATGTAAAGGCTGATAACAGCGGAACAGATTTATTGCGTACAAGTTATGGATTCATTCCTTCTGTACAGTATCTTCCTTTTAAAGATATGAATATTAGATTCTTTGTTTCTTATGTTGGACGTTATTATAATCATTCAAGCTATGCTAAAGAGAATTTAGGTCTTGAAAATTACAATACAGGACGTCTAAGTGTTGGATTTATTGCTCCTTTATTAATTTTATAAGTACTAAGAAATTTACACTCTTTAATATTTAAAAGAACGCTTAGCTTTTGCTAAGCGTTTTTTGTATTTGGTACTTTCTCTTTTTTGAATTATAGTAAATAATCTTATTGTTTTATTTATCTTATATATTGAGTGTAAATTATAGATTAAGGAATTGGCAACAGTTATTTATTTAATGAAGATTGATGCTGCAGGGGAGAAGGTGAGGTTTAAATTAGCTAAGAAATAAGCGATATTATATAATATAAAAACAAAAAAGCCACTTAACACTTGCGTTAAGTGGCTTT